>CAINOV010000287.1 GCA_903851655.1 uncultured Caulobacterales bacterium | reverse complement strand
GCAGACCGCTCCCGGTCTCGTGGGAAGATCAGCGGAAACTGTTCCGGGACCTCGGTCGAGCGCGCTAACGCAGCCGCCAAAGCGGCACTGAATTCTCATAACGAGCCGCTATCGCGTCCTCGGAATTTGGACTGCGAACCGGGCCGAACCCGAAAGGCACACTTCTGAAATGGCCCTGGAGAATGGGAGCCAGATGTTCGGGGATTGCTGGCCATTTTGACGAATGCGGAGAGCAGATCGCGTCTCCGGCATAGCGGTAAGCCTCGGAAATCACGAGGCTATTCCCCGCGTTCAAACCACACTTCAGTTTCCGGAGGACTGAATGGTGGGTGCAGTAGGATTCGAACCTACGACCCGCTGATTAAGAGTCAGGACGCCGCGGTTCAAAACACTTACCTCAATCCCGACCCTTCAGACGATTTGGAACGTCGGCGACAGAGCGCGAGTGACCTCCGTTCGTCACGGTAATATCGCCAGAGGCGAGCCGACCGTCGACAAATCCTCCAAAGACGGTGACAGCGTCGCCGACGCGCAAGGCCAGTCGGCGCCCATCGGTTAGGGTCGTGACGATTGTCCGTCTGCGATCACGGCCTCGGATGTCAAAGCCTTCTTTGAAAAGTCGTTCCACCACGCCGGTGACCACGGAGCTGGGCGGGAGGCACGATTGAGCAAATCTATGCATCGCGGACAAATTTGTACTGGGAACGGAAATTCCGAGTTGCAGTTCAAACACAGGAACGGGGACAAGGTCTCAATGTGGAACATCGGCGGATAATCCATCATCGAGGACTGACGCACGTCCGCTTCATTAAACGGCGCAAGGCCATTGATAATATTCGGACACAGGCGACCGTAGCGATCAAATCCGCCGACAACAGTCACTGCGTCACCGGCAGAGAGCCGAACCCTGACCATGTGGGGCGCAACCGCCACGAGGATGTATCCTTGATCGCCAGTTCTGACATCGAATCCATCCCAAAACGACTGCACAAAGACGCCGCGTATGACGGATTCAAGGGCGGTCCCATCGATCTGCAGCGCGCGGCAGGCCGGGCAGTGGCGGTCTTCCCGCTGAAGGACTGGCCGCCTGCACTGTTTGCAGGGCGCGGCAGATTTAAGGTCCGGGTTGGCAGGAGGGATCCCTCCGACGTTGTCCGCCCCGGTGCGACTCCATCGGCTGCAGTTCGTGCAGAACGGGCCTTTGAGGGTAAGCTCATGGCTGCAGGTCTCACAATTTCGAGTCATTCGTGACCTTACGGAGCCTCTTCCTCACCCGCCCGGCGGGGAGTCGTGCGCGCGGTCGCGCTGAAATCGTCGCAGGGCGGCGAGCAGGCCCTGACCTGCGGTATCATGGATGTCACGGACGGCGAATCCGCGCGCCGTCCGGCGAAGCAGGAGGCGGGAGAGAAGCGACGCCCGCGTCTCCCGGTCGAACCTTGCGTAGAGGATAACCGCGCACCGGCCGTGGACACAGTGAACAGGGCCGACTGAGACGGCCTTGGGCGTATCCGGAGCACAGAAGATGGGGTCCGAGTCCAGGCCGGCCAGCCTGTCCGGCTGGGCTTGCTGGGCGCGGTCTTCCTCATCCAGCGCGCCGCCAAGCTCGGGGGTCAGCCGCGCCCGAACGGCCGCCAAGGGGTCGCCTGACGGTGCGTTCGAGGCGGTGAGGTGGTCGTCTATGAACTGAACGGCGAAGTTTCGCGCGCGCGCCTCCAAGGGCGTCGGTCGGCGGCGCGCGTCCGCAGCAGTCGCCAGCAGAAGGGCTAGGGCCAGTCCCGGAGGCTGTGATCCGTGCGACCAGTGGGACAGTGGGGCGCGACATGGGAGCGGACCTTCAGGTGGAGCGCGATAGCGACACTCAAAGTGAATACGGATCCCATTGGGATGCAGCATCACCCTTCGGTCTCTTGGCCTTCGGGCGTCGACGGCCAGTGGATCGAGCCAACTGAGGTCTTCAAGGTCGGCGCGACGTCGAATTCGATATTTCGATTGACGTAATTTTGTGTTTCCATTGCACCCATGAGTGACGTCGTTCCTGTAACGGAAGCTAGGCTTCAAGGCGCGCCCGCGAACCTCCAGCCCGAGCTGGAGAGCCTTCTGGCGCAATGTTACGGCGACATGCGGATCTTGGCGCGCAGGATCCTGGGCGGACGGGCGCGGGGCGCGGTGTTCCAGCCGACGGAACTGGTCAATGAAGTCGCCATCCGGCTTATTCGCAGCCGGCTCCAGGGCGTGCCGCAGCCGGCGCATTTCCTGGCCCTGGCGGCGCGCACCATGCGCCAGGTGCTGATCGACGAGGCGCGCAGGATCAGCGCCGCCAAGCGTGAAAAGCCCATGTTCATGACCATCTGGCCTGGCGCGGCCCAGGACGGGGTGGTGGATCTCGGCGCACTGGACGACGCGCTGTCCGCGCTCAGGACCCTGTCACCAGCGCGGTCCGAGATCGTCGAACTGCGGTTCACCCTGGGCATGACGGTGAAGGAGACGGCCGCGGCGACGGGTCTGTCGGAGCGGACGGTCAATCGCCAGTGGATGGAGACTCGGGCCTGGCTGCTGGACTACATTCAGACCCATGCCGAGACCTGAGGCGGGGGCTGACGCAAGCGGCGCGGTGGATCTGCGTGCACTCGATCTGTTCGGCCGCCTGCTGAGCCGACCCGGCAACGACCGGTTTCGCCGACGCCTTCTGCAGCGCGAACTCCCCGTGGTCCTCGATCGCCTGGCCCAGCTGGAGGCCGCCGATCTCCGACGCGAGGCCATGCCGACCCAGGCCCTGTTCGGGATGGGGACGGTCCTCGTCGAGGCGCCGGAGCGGATCGGCCCCTTCCGGCTGACCGAGCGCCTGGGGCAGGGGGGCATGGGGGACGTCTGGCGGGGAGAGCGCGATGACGGTCTGTTCGATCAGGTCGTGGCGATCAAGCTCATCGCGGCCCATCTCGACGCCGGCGCCGCAGAGGCGTTCGAGGCGGAGCGGCGGATCCTGGCCCAGCTCGATCATCCGGACATTGCCCGCCTGACTGACGGCGGGGTGACGCCCGACGGACTGCCGTATCTGATCATGGAGTACGTGGACGGGTCCCCGTTCGACGTGGCCGTGGCTGGTCTGCCGCTGGATCAGAGGATCCGGCTGTTCCTCCAGTTGGCGCGGGTGGTGCAGTTCGCCCACGGCCGGCTGGTGGCGCATGCCGATCTGAAGCCGTCCAACATCATGGTGGACACGCAGGGTCGGGTCCGCCTGCTGGACTTCGGCATCGCCCAGCTCCTGTCCCGGGAGGGCGCTGCTGCGCCGTCGAGCGGGGCCATGACGCGGGAGTTCGCCAGCCCAGAGCGTCAGGCGGGGGCGCCGCCGTCCATTGCGGATGACGTCTACGCCCTCGGCAGGCTGCTGACGCTGGTGATCGCAGATGGCGGCGACGGGGACCTCGCGGCCATCGCCGCCCAGGCCTGCGCGGACGATGCGGACCGGCGGTACTCGACGGTGGCCGGACTGGCGGCCGATCTCGAGCGCTGGCTCTCGGGCCTGCCGGTCGCGGCGCGGCCGGCGACGTTCCGGTACGTGGCGGGGAAGTTCATCGCCCGCAACCGGCGTCCGGTGCTGCTGGCGAGTCTGGCCGTCGCCGCCCTGCTGGGGACGACGATCGTCGCCACGCTCGCTTCGATCCGCGCCGAGCAGGCTCGGGCCGACGCCACGGCGCGCTATGCCGAGACCCATGGCATGGCCAATTATCTCATCTTCGATGTGCTGCGGCGCCTCGAAAACCAGCCGCATTCCCTTCAACTGCGCATCGACATCGCGCGCACGGCCCAGGGCTACCTGAACGCCCTGGCGGGCCTGCCCAGCACCAACCGCGCCATCCTGATGGACACGGCCCGGGGGCTGCAGCAGCTCGCGGCCTATCAGGGCAAGCCGGGCATGGCCAATCTGGATCAGCCGGACGCTGCTCGGTCGAACCTGAGCAGGGCCTTGGCGCTGATCGAACCCTTGTCGGACGACGCAGCGCGCCTCCTGCGCGCTCGGATCATTCTTGATCAGGAGGCTATTTCTGCAAATACTGACAATGATCTGAAACTCGCCAGGCGCCAGCTCGAGGCCGCACGTCCGCTCGTCTTCCGCCCTCCGGCGCCGGATCCGGCATTGGCCGCCAGCTTCTACGTGCACGAAGCCAATCTGGTCAGTTGGGAGGGCGACAACGCCGCGCAGATAAAGATAAGCCAGGCCGGGTTGGCGCTGATCGCCGGTCGCACCGAAAAACCCTTCCTGGCCTTGCGGGAGCATCTGCTCGACCAGCTCGAGGAAGGGGACCTGTACACCCATCAGCCGCTGGAGATGCTCAAGGTCGCCAAGGACGAGATGCGGCTGGCCGAGGAGATGCACCGCCGCTGGCCCGAGGATCACGACATCATCAGTCGGGTGATCGCCGCGCGGGTGAATGTCGGGACAGCCTATAGCGAGCTTTCACGGTACGCGGAGGCGCTTGCCGTTCTGCAGACAGGCAGCGACGAAGCCCGCGCCGAGGCGGAGTTCGAGCCACTGGACCGGTGGGCGGAAAGCGAGTTCCGGTCTGTCGACTCCACCCGGGCCCAGGCCCTGAGTTTTCTGCACCAGTACGACGCCGCGATGAAGATCGATCAGGTCTGGACGGCGCGGGCGCTGGCCCAGTGGCGGGCTGACCCGCGGAACATGCGGCGCATGCGCAACTACGTCCAGATGCTGGCCATGACCGGCGAGGCGCAGGGCTACAACAAGCGCTTTGCGGACCAGTGCAAGACCGACGCCGCGACCATGGATGTCTACCAGCAGATGCGCAGGCTCGGCGCGCTGACCCAATCCGATCTGGACGTGAACGTGAAGCTGCTGCGCGAGCGCATGGCCAAGAACTGCGCCTCGCTTGGACGGTCACACGGCTAGTCGCGGACGTCCACGCTGACACGGATGCGTTTCCGCGCGAGAGGCTGATCCCGGACAACCGGCGTGATCGCCCGTGGAAGCGACAGGCGTCCTCGGCGGCCGGCCCCGGCGCGCGTCGTGCGAAAAATCATCCTGACCTGTGGCGTTGTTTTCCGAAGAAATCCGCTTTGCAAAATGGAGGGGTTTTTTCCTACGCGCGTCGGACGGACGCCGGTGCGGGTCAGCGGGTCCGGATCGGGCGCGACGTCGGGCGCCCGCTGGGCGTTGCGAGGGCCGACCTCCACGGCTTCACGACGGCGGCCCCAGCCGACGGTCGCGGGATTCTTCGAAGGGAATAGCGGGTGACGTCAATGAATTTCGGGTCGCAGGGTGGCGGTCGGGTCTGTCCGCGGTGCGGCGCAGGCAATGCGGGCGCATCTCAGTTCTGCTCGTCCTGCGGCGGCAATCTTGCTGGCCCACCGCCGCCGCCGCCTCAGGCCCGGACGATGGCCACGCCGGGCGTGAAGTCCGCCCAGGCGCTCGTCGCTCTGCCGCCGGACGCGGCCTTCACCGCCGCCATCACGCAGCTGTCCATGGCCCGATATCCGGTCACCTGGCAGATGCGCCCGACCTCGGCCCGGTTTGAATTCGATTACTCCAACTTCTGGCATACCAGCGGCATGAAGGTCCGATACGAAGGATCCTTCAGCATCGCGCCAGTGGGGCCGAACCAGTCCCAGGTCCAGGTCGAGCTGGCGCCGGTGTCCAGCAGCTTGACATCCCTCTATGTGGGCTTTGGCGTCGGCGGCGCGATCCTGGCCTGCGTCACGGCCGTCGTGTCCGGCTGGGGCTGGATCGGGCTGTTCATGACGCTCGCCGCGACGGCCGCGTCGATTTACTTTTCCTATGTGCGGTTCACCGACACGACACCGACCGAGGAAGCCAAGAAGCTGGTCGCGCGCATTTGCGCCGGGCAGGCGCCGCCGCTGCCTGGCGCCGAGGCGCAACCGTTCCAGAGTCCGCCGCCGCAGCAGGATCCGCCCCCGCGAACCTACTCGCCGCCTCCGCCGCCGCCGCCTCAGCCCCAATCGGGCGGACCGGCCGCCTCCTCGGATGTCCTCGTGGAACAACTGAGGAAGCTCACCCAGTTGAAGGATGCGGGACTGCTCAATCAGTCGGAGTTCGACGCCAAGAAGGCCGACCTCATCAACAAGATCCTGGGCGGCTGAGCCGCCATCGTGACGCATGGCGCCGCCGACGGGTTGGCGCGTGCGTTCCAGGACAGGACTTTGGAGCGTCGACTTTGGGAGGTTTGCCAATGCCGTTGACCGCCAGGATGGCCTTCCATCCTCCCCCGCATAGGCTGCGACAAACTCCGCGCGACCTGACACGCGACGGCGCGACCGCGCG
>CAINOV010000286.1 GCA_903851655.1 uncultured Caulobacterales bacterium | reverse complement strand
TCGAACAGGCCCAGCGGCTCGGCGATCATCGGGGCCTTCAGCACCGTCTCCTCGCTGACCGCCTTCTGCAGGTGGGCCTTGGCGTTCTTCGCGCCATTGGCGTGGCTCTTCACCGACACATGGGCGATGGCGCGCTTCAGGTCCTCCTTGGATACCCCGTGCTTGGCGCGATAAGCGGACGCCAGCTGGGCGAAGTTGCCCGGGGCCGAGCCGTTAGGCATGGTCTGGGGCGACAGGGTGCCGGGGCTGGCCACGGGCAGGCCGCCATATCCGGTATCCTTCAGCTTCTCGACCCCCACCGCCAGGGCGATGTCGGCGGCGCCGGCGGCCACGGCGTAGACCGCGCCGCGGAACGCCTCGGAGCCGGAGGCGCAGAAGTTCTCCACCCGGGTGACGGCGATGTTGGGCAGGCGGAGCGCAATGGAGAGCGGCGTGCCGCCCTTCCCGGTCCCGACCTCGTCCATGTGGGTGGAGAACCAGGCGGCGTCGAGCTGGGTCGGCTCGATGCCCGCGTCGGTCATGGCCTCCAGATAGGCCTCGACCATCAGTTCTTCCGGACCGCAGTCCCACCGCTCCCCGAACTTGGAGCAGCCCATGCCGATCACGGCGACCTTGTCACGAATACCCGCAGCCATGGCGACGTCCTCCGGTCCCGCCCGGTTTCGCCAGTGGGTTTGGCCGGCGGGTTTCGCGAGAGGATAGGCCGGATGCGCCCCGCGGCAAGCGTGACGTTGCGGCAGTCCGGCCCCGGCCCCGGATTCTGGCCCGGGATCAGGGGCGGGGACCGCCGAGAGTCCTGTGGAAGAACTCCAGATATTCCTTCATCCGCTGCAGCTTGCGGGTCTGGCCGGAAAATCCGTGCCGCTGGCCGGGATAGAGCATCAGGTCGAAGGTCGTTCCCTGTTCCTGCAGCGCGGCCATGATCCGGGTGGAGTTCTCGAACACCACATTGTCGTCGGCCATGCCGTGCATCAGCATCAGCCGCCCGGACAGGTCCTTCAGCCGGGGCAGGACGGAGCTGGCGTCATAGGCCTTCGCCTCCGCGTCCGGCAGGCCCATGTAGCGCTCGGTATAATGGGTGTCGTAGAGGCGCCAGTCGGACGGCGGCGCGCCCGACGCCCCGGCGGCGAAGCCGGCGCCGGGCTCGGTCATCAGCCGCAGCGTCATGTAGCCGCCATAGGACCAGCCGGTGACGCCCACCCGGTCGGGATCGACAAAGGGGAGGGATTTCAGGAAGGCGAGGCCTTTCAGCTGGTCCCGCACCTCGGGCTGGCCCATGTGGCGGGAGATGGGCGCCTCGAACTTCAGACCCCGGTTGGCGGCGCCGCGGTTGTCCAGCTGGAACAGGACGTAGCCCGCCTCGAGATAGAGCCGCTCCTGCGGTGAGCGCCAGGCCTTGGTCACCGACTGGACGCCCGGGCCGCCATAGACCTCGACGATCGCCGGATAGTGCTTCTTCGGGTCGAAGCCGATGGGCGTCAGCAGCACATAGTCCAGCTTCTGGCCGTCCTCGGCGGTCAGCTGGCCGAACTCGGGCCTGGGCAGGTTGGCGGCGTAGGGGAAGTAGGGGTGGGTGGCGTCGAGGCGGTTCTCCACGATCCAGCGGCGCAGCTGGCCGTCCGCCCCATAGAGCCCCGTCTGCGGCGGCGTGTCATAGCTGGAATAGCCGCCGACAAAGGCGTTGGCGGTCTTGCTCATGGACACGGTCCACCAGCCGTGACCCGACGTGACCTGCTTCAGCGGGCCGCCGGACCTGTAGTCGGTCACATAGAGCTGGCGTTCCGTCGCCGTGTCCTTCGAGGCCACCAGATAGACGAGGCCGCGGGCCTCATCGACGCCGGCCACGGCGCCGTCCCGTTCATGTCCGGCGAGGGGGAAGTCGCCGGAGGTCACGGCCCGCACCAGCTGGCCGTCGCGGTCGTAGAGGTAGAGGTGCCGGTAGCCCGTCCGCTCCGACGTCCACAGGAACCCGCCGTCCTTCAGGGGCGTGAAGTCCGAGTTGAGGTTGATCCACGGGCTCTGATGCTCGGTCAGGATCACCTTGCCCTTCCCCGTGGAGGGGTCGACGGCGATCAGGTCCAGGGTCTGCTGGTCCCGGCTCTCCCGCTGGACATAGAGGGTCTTGCCGTCCTTCGACCAGTTCACCCGGGCGAGATAGACGGTCTTGTCCGGACCGAGGTCCACCTGGATCGGCGCGCCGCCGGCCAGGGGCTGGACGAACAGGTCGACCACGGCGTTGGGCCGCCCGGCCTTGGGATAGCGCTGGTTGACGATGGTCGCGCCCTCGGCCCCGATGTCCACCCGCGGCACGATGTCCACGCCGGACTCGTCCACCCGCGTATAGGCCACCGCGTCGTCCTTGGGGCTCCACCAGTAGCCGGTGTCGCGGCCCATCTCCTCCTGGGCCACGAATTCCGCCACGCCATAGCTGACGGCGCCATGGGCGGCGGGAGACAGGGCGCGGATCTCGCCGGAGGTCACCGGCGCGATGTTCAGCACCCCGTTGCGGACGAAGCTGAGATAGCCGCCGAGGGGGGAGAAGCGCGCGTCAATGGCGTCGCCGCCGTCTGCGCCCCGGGGGATGCGGCGCGCCACGGCGCCGGTCTTCAGGTCGGCGACATAGAGCTCGCCGGACACGGGGACGAGGATGCGGGCGCCCTGCTGGTCCCAGGCGTACTCCACCACTCCGTGCTCATAGATGCGGCGACGCTCCCGTCGGGCGAGTTCCGCCTCGCTCAGGGCCGTGGTCCCAGCTTCCAGGGTGCTGGCGTCCACCAGCACATGGGCCGGACCGTCGCCGGAGGTGGGCGCCGCCCACAGGTCCAGGGCCGTCTGATCGTTCGCCTTGGCCTTGAGGAAGGTCACCAGCTGGCCGTCCGGCGACAGCTGGACGCCCCGCGCGACCGGACCGCTGAGGTCGGGGCTGGCGAAGACGCGCTCGGGCGTCAGGACCTTGGCGGGGGTGAGTGCGGGGGTGGGTTCGGCCATGACGGCGCCTCCAAGCGCGAGGCCGACGCCCAGCGCGAACAAGATGGATTTCATGACGTCCCCTTGGGTTCCTGCCCTTGAGTTGCATCTTTGGTCACAGTGTCGCCATCCGGGGTGTCCGGCAAGGGCGGGGGCTCGCCTCCGCGGCGGACGCAAAACGAAAACGGGAATGACGGCGCACGGCCATCATTCCCGCATTCTCGCATCGTCCGCAGGCGACGGATCAGGCCGCTTCGCCGAGGCTCAGAGTCTCGTAGCGGCGCAGGTGATGGTCGACGGAGCCGAACAGCCCCTCGATCATGGTGCAGCGCTTGAAGTAGTGGCCCACAGCCAGTTCGTCGGTCATGCCCATGCCGCCGTGGATCTGGATCGCGCTCTGGCCCACGAACTTGCAGGCCTTGCCGATCTGCACCTTGGCGGCGGAGACGGCCTTCTTGCGCTCCTCGTCGCTCTCGTCGAGCTTCAGGGTGGCCATGTAGGTCATGGAGACCGACTGCTCCACATGCATGAACATGTCCACCATCCGGTGCTGCAGCACCTGGAAGCTGGAGATCGGCACGCCGAACTGCTTGCGCTGGCGGGCGTAGTCGATGGTCATGGCGTGGGCGGTGCGCATGGCGCCGACGGCTTCCGCGCCCAGGGCGGCGATGGCCTCGTCGGTCACCCGCTCGATCAGGGGCAGGCCGTTGTCCACGGTCCCGATCACGGCGTCGGCGCCCAGCTTCACGTTGTCGAACTGGATTTCCGAGGCCCGCAGGCCGTCCACGGTGGGATAGTCGCGACGGGTGATCCCGGCGGCGTCCGCCGGAACGACGAACACGGTCACGCCCTTGGCGTCCCGCTGGCCGCCGGAGGTGCGGGCGGTGACGATCAGGTGGCTGGCCCAGGGCGCGCCGACGACCACGGCCTTGCGACCGTTCAGGACGAAGCCCGCGCCGTCCTTCTTGGCGGTGGTGGTCAGGTCCGCCAGGTTGTAGCGGCCCTGCGGCTCGGCATAGGCGAAGGCGAAGGTCGCCTCGCCGCCGATGATGGATCCGATCAGTTCCGCCGACTGGGCGCCGCCCCCGTGGGACAGGAAGCCGCCGGCGATGACGACCGTGCCCAGATAGGGCTCGACCACCAGCCCTTTGCCGAACTCCTCCATGACGATCATGTTGTCGACGGCGCCGCCGCCCAGGCCGCCCAGGTCCTCGGCGAACGGGGCGCCCAGGATGCCGAGCTCCTCGGCCATGACCTTCCACAGGTCCGGACGCCAGCCCGCCGCCGACTTCACGATGGCGCGGCGGGTGTCCCAGTCATACTGGTTCTGGACAAACTTCGCGACGGTGTCGCGCAGCATGTTCTGTTCGTCGGTGAAGTTGAAGTCCATGGGGTGTCCTCTCGGAGTTTCTTGTGACGACGACGCCGGCGTCGTTCATGCGCCGGCGTCGTTGCGATGGCGTGGGGCAGGAAAGGATTAGAGGCCCAGGACCATCTTGGAAATGATGTTGCGCTGAATCTCGTTGGAACCGCCGTAGATCGAGGTCTTGCGCATGTTGAAATAGGTGGGCGCGGTGCGGTGGGCGGCGTCCGGCCCGATGGGCAGGTTGGCGCCGTCCTCGGGGAAGCCGCGGAAGAAGGGCATGCCGTAATGGCCCGCGGCCTCCAGCGCCAGCTCGGTGATGCGCTGCTGGATCTCGGTGCCCTTGATCTTCAGGAGCGAGCTTTCCGGCCCGGGGCCCTTGCCGGCGCTTTCCGAGGCCAGGGTCCGCAGTTCGGTGTATTCCAGCGAGGTCAGGTCGATCTCGAGCTCAGCGATCTTGCGCTTGAAGAAGCTGTCGCGGATCAGGGGCGTGCCGTCCTCGGACTCGGTCCGGGCCATGGACTTGATGCGGTCGATGCCGCGCTTGGAGCGGGCGACGCCGGCGATGCCGGTCCGCTCGTGCGCCAGCAGGAACTTGGCGCAGGTCCAGCCCTTGTTCTCGTGGAAGATGCGGTTCTCCACCGGCACCCGCACGTTCTCCAGCCAGACCTCGTTCACCTCATGCTCGCCGCCCAGGGTGATGATCGGGCGAACGGTGACGCCCGGCGACTTCATGTCGATCAGCAGGAAGGAGATGCCCTCCTGGACCTTCGCCGTCGGGTCGGTGCGCACCAGGAAGAAGCCCCAGTCCGCGTGCTGGGCCAGGGTGGTCCAGGTCTTCTGGCCGTTGACGATGTAGAAATCGCCGTCCCGCTCGGCCTTGGTCTTGAGGTTGGCCAGATCGGAGCCGGCGCCGGGCTCGGAATAACCCTGGCACCACCAGATGTCGCCGGACAGGGTGCCCGGCAGGAACTTGGCCTTCTGCTCCGGCGTGCCGAAGGTGTAGATCACCGGGCCCACCATGTTGATGCCGAAGGGCAGGATCGGGATGGTGTCCGCCCGGGCGCACTCCTCCGACCAGATGTAGCGCTGGACCGAGGTCCAGCCCGGACCGCCATATTCCGTCGGCCAGGCCGGGGCGACCCAGCCCTTGTTGGCGAGGATGCGATGCCAGGCGAGGAAGTCCTCCTTGCGCATCTCTTCGCCCTCTTCCTGCACGGCGCGCAGCGCCTGCGGATACTGGGTCTCGATGAAGTTTCTCACTTCGGCGCGGAAGGCGTTGTCCTCGGCGGAAAAATCCAGGTTCATGGTGCGTCGGCTCCGGTCCGTCGGTTCTGGCGTCAGTCGCCGGGAACGGGGGGTCACC
>CAINOV010000285.1 GCA_903851655.1 uncultured Caulobacterales bacterium | reverse complement strand
TGAGCGGGGGCTTGGCCCCCACGATCCGCCCGCGGTTCCACGAGCGCTTGGATGGTCGGAAAAGATCAAATTGGGCCATGACTCGCCTCCGGCGATTGGCTTCGCCCTCCTATGCCCAACATGAGATATGGGCATGGACTGCCCAGCCGGAAAGCAGACCCGGCCGAGGTCCGAGAAGGGGGGAAGCCGACTTTGTTCCGCGTGTGGACGGCATCATCGGTCCACTCTTTCCCGCGGACGTCAGTTGCCGAGCCCGCCTTGGTCGGATTGCAATTCCGCGCGCTCGGATCACTGCCTAGGTGATTTCCGACGCTTTCGGATGGCCTGGCCCCGATGGGATCATCTAGTGACCGTAACGCTGCGGTTGCTGCTCGAGTGTCGGCCGATGTTGTGGAACGCCACTGCCATCAAGGGTTACGTGATCGACGCCGCCGACGGAGAGATCGGGACGGTTGCCGATCTCCTGTTCGAGGACGGCAGCTGGGCGATCCGCTGGCTGATCGTGGAGACCGGCACCTGGCTTTCGGCGGCGAAAGTCCTGCTGCCGGCCGCCGTGCTCGGTGAGCCGCACGCCGAGCCCGAGCACGTTCATGTCCGCCTGACGCGCCAGCAGGTCCGCGACGCTCCGGCCTTTGATCCGGATACGCAGCTGACCCGGGAGATCGAGGCGACCCACGCGCGCTACTACGCTATTTCTCCCTATTGGGACGATGATCTGATGCAGGGGTTCTATGCCCGCCAGGCCGCAGACAGCGACGCGACCAAGGGCGCGACGACCGTCATGGATCGGCGCGACGCCCGGAACTTCGACCGCGCGCCGGGACCCCCACACCTCCACAGCGTCATGGCGACCCAAGGGCTGACCGTCGAGGGAACGGACGACGCCATCGGTCACGTGGAGGACCTGCTCATCGACACAGGCGGCTGGACGGCCCGGTACATCACAGTGCACACGGGCGTCTGGTGGCCGGGCGAAAAGGTGCTGATCTCTCCTCTCTCCGTCGAGTGGATCGACTGGATCCGTCGGGACATCCAGCTGGACATCAGCCGCCAGCAGGTCCTCGACAGCCCGCCCTACAAGCCGGAAATGACGGTCGACGGAGCCTACGATGAGAGCTTCCTCACCTATTACGGCATCCGCTGGGTGAAAAAGTAGGATGCGCCGGATCGACGTCGGCCAACGTCCGGGCGGAGCACGGGTACGATGCCTGTGACCCTGTTGATCCGCCGGATCCACCTCTATGTCGGTTTACTGATCGCGCCGTCGGTCCTGTTCTTCGCCCTCACGGGAGCGTTGCAGTTGTTCGGCCTGCATGAGGCGCGCGATGGCTATCGGCCCGCCCCAGTGGTCGAGCGTCTCGGCGAACTTCACAAGAACCAGCGGTTCGCCCTGAAGGAAACGCGACCGGAAGCCCCGGCGCTACACGTTGCACTCCCGGGGAGCGCGCCTACGAAGGAAGATGCAGAGGCTCCCACGCCGCTTCGTGAGATCCTCCTCAAATGGACATTCCTCTCCGTGGCCCTGGGGTTGGTCCTGTCGACGGGACTCGGGCTGTGGATCGCGCTCACCTCGCCGCGCACGACGGCAAATCACTGGATCCTGCTGGCGTTCGGCGTGCTTCTGCCATTGGCCATACTGGTCCTCTAGGCTGCGTCCGGACGGACGTCCGCCGGATGCGAACTCAGGAAGGCATCCGCTCATGGTCGACACCCCCCTTAGCGGCCTGTCGAGCGCCGAGGCCGCGACCCGTCTTGCTTCGGTCGGTCCAAATAGCCTGCAGGCAAAGACCGGACGAAATCTCGTTCAGATCCTGCGCGAGACGCTGCGGGAGCCGATGTTCCTGTTGCTGCTCGGTGCGACCCTTCTCTATCTGGGGCTAGGAGATCTTGCAGAGGGACTGTTTCTGCTGGCCGGGGCGTGCGCCACCATCGGCCTCGTGGTGATCCAGGAAGCGCGGAGCGAGCACGCGCTCGCTGCACTGCGTGAGCTGACTCAGCCCTTTGCCCGCGTCATTCGGGATCGGGTTGAGCGCCAGGTCGCGGTCAGCCAGCTCGTCCCCGGTGATATTGTCCTGGTCGGCGAAGGCGAACGGTTGCCGGCGGATGCCGCCCAGGTCTCCGGCGAAGTGCTGACGGTGGATGAGTCCGCTCTCACGGGCGAGTCCGCGCCCGTGACCAAGCGACCGCTGGCTCCGGGCGAGACCGTGGATCAGGAGGCGCCCCCGGGCTCGGACGCCAGTCCCTACCTGTTTGCGGGAACCATGATTGTGCGAGGTCAGGCCGTCCTGAGCGTGCTGCTGACCGGGCCCAGGACGGCGCTGGGTCGGATCGGGGTGTCGCTGGCGACGCTGCCGACGGAGCTGACCCCTCTGCAGAAGTCCGCGGGACGCGTCGTGACGGTGCTGGGTCTCTTCGCGATCGCGTTCTGCGGCATCGTGACCCTCGCCTATGGACTGCTGAGGAACGAGTGGTTCGCCGGTGCCCTCGCGGGCATCACGGTCGCCATCGCCCTGATCCCGGAAGAGTTTCCGATGATCCTCGCCGTCTTCCTGGCCCTTGGCGCATGGCGGCTGGCGACCAATGCGGTCCTCGTCCGCCGCAGCTCGGCCATCGAGGCGCTGGGCAGCGCCACCGTCCTCTGCGTCGACAAGACCGGAACGCTCACCCAGAACAGGATGCGGGTCGCCGAGGTCTGGGCCGGCGACGCATCGATCACCGTCGGGCCGGATACGAACCTTGGTGCGGCCGGCTCCGAGCTGCTGCGCATCGCAGCGCTCGCGAGCGCCGTCGTTCCCGTCGACCCCATGGACAAGGCCATCCGGGCGCGTGTCTCCGCCGCATCGATCGACCTGGCGGACCAGGGCGACGCGCCGGCCCAGACCTGGCCGCTGCGATCGGACCGAATGGCGGTGCTTCAGGCCTGGCGGACCACGCCTGGAGATTACCTCGTCGCTGCGAAGGGGGCGCCGGAGGCGATCCTGGCGCTGTGCCACCTTTCCGATGCGGTCGTGGTCCAGGCGCTCGACGCGGTGGAGGCCTTCGCCGAACGCGGCCTGCGGGTTCTGGCCGTCGCGTCCGCCCAGGTCGCCGAACCGACAGACGCCGCCGTGACGGCCACGACCTTCCACCTGCAAGGGCTTCTGGCCTTCGTCGACCCGCTGCGCGAGGGCGTGTCGACCGCGCTGACCGAGGCGCGGACGGCGGGGCTTTCGGTCATGATGATCACTGGCGACCATCCGGCCACGGCGCTCGCCATCGCCACCGAGGCGGGGATAGATGC
>CAINOV010000284.1 GCA_903851655.1 uncultured Caulobacterales bacterium | reverse complement strand
TGACATCAAAATCAGCTGTCATTCCCGCCCTTGAGGCGGGAACCTCGGTCCGGTTATGACGCTACATTCGGACCCAGGTTCCCGGGTCTTCGCCCGGGAACGACGACCTTCATGGCATCAAAATCAGATGTCATTCCCGGCCTTGCGCCGGGAACCCCCCTCCGGAGGGGGCGCGACGTCCGGCGCAAGGGTCCCGGGTCGTCGCCCGGGACTGACGACCGCAGGACGGATCGTCACGCCCGGGCGCGCCCCGGCGGCCTAGGCCAGGTCGAAGCGGTCGGCCATCATCACCTTGGTCCAGGCGGCGACGAAGTCCGTGACGAACTTCGCCGCCCCGTCGGCGCTGGCATAGACCTCGGCCAGGGCGCGGAGCTGGGCGTGGGCGCCGAACACCAGGTCCGCCCGGGTGGCCACGCCCTTCACCGCGCCAGTGCGGCGGTCGCGACCCTCATAGAGCCCCGCCCCCTGCGCCGACGGAACCCATTCCGTGGACATGTCCAGCAGATTGACGAACACATCCGGGGCCAGGACCCCCGGCCGGTTCGTGAGCACCCCGTGGGCGACGCCGCCCGTGGTGACGCCCAGCGCCCGGAGGCCGCCCACCAGCACCGTCATCTCCGGCGCGGTCAGGGTCAGGCGCTGGGCCCGGTCCGCCAGCAGGTGCTCCGCCACCTGCGCCAGGGCCCCGGGGGCGTAGTTGCGGAAGCCGTCGGCCAGGGGCTCCAGATGGGCGAAGGAGGCGACATCGGTCTCCTCCGCCGAGGCGTCCATCCGGCCGGGGACGAAGGGCGCGGTGACCGCATGGCCGGCGGCGCGGGCGGCCTGCTCCACCCCCACGACGCCGCCCAGCACGATCAGGTCGGCCAGGGAGACGCGCTTGCGCCCCGCCGCCCCGTCCTGCGCCTGGGCGCCGTTGAAGCGGACCTGGATCTGCTCCAGGGCCGCCAGCACCCGGGCGAGGCGGGGCGGGTCGTTCACCGCCCAGTCCTTCTGCGGCGCCAGGCGGATCCGCGCGCCATTGGCGCCGCCCCGCTTGTCCGTGCCGCGGAAGGTGGAAGCCGAGGCCCAGGCGGTGGAGACCAGGTCCGCCACAGACAGGCCCGACGCCGCCAGCTCGGCCTTCAGGGCGGCGATGTCGGCGGCGTCCGCCAGGGGGTGGTCCACCGGGGGGATCGGGTCCTGCCAGGACAGCACCTCCGCCGGGACCAGGGGGCCCTGATAGCGGACCCGGGGCCCCATGTCCCGGTGGGTCAGCTTGAACCATGCCCGGGCGAAGGCGTCGGCGAACTGGTCGGGGTTGTCCCGGAACCGGCGGGAAATGGCCTCGTAGGCCGGGTCGACCCGCAGGGCCAGGTCGCTGGTCAGCATGGCCGGAGCGTGGCGCTTGGCCGGGTCGAAGGCGTCGGGGATCAGGCCCGCCCCGGCCCCGTCCTTCGGCCGCCACTGGTGGGCGCCCGCGGGGCTGGTGGTCAGCTCCCAGTCATAGGCGAACAGATGCGCGAAATAGTCCTGGCTCCACTGGGTGGGGGTGCGGGTCCAGGTGACCTCCAGCCCGCTGGTGATGGCGTCCGCGCCCTTGCCGGCGCCGAAGCTGTTCTTCCAGCCGAAGCCCATCTGCTCCATCGGCGCGGCCTCCGGCTCCGGCCCCACATGGTCGGCGGGGCCGGCGCCGTGGGTCTTGCCGAAGGTGTGACCGCCGGCGATCAGGGCCACGGTCTCCTCGTCGTCCATGGCCATGCGGGCGAAGGTCTCGCGGATGTCCCGGGCCGAGGCCAGGGGGTCAGGCACGCCGTCCGGCCCCTCCGGATTCACGTAGATCAGGCCCATCTGCACGGCGGCGAGGGGATTTTCCAGCTCCCGGTCGCCGGAATAGCGGTTATGGGCGTTGGCCGGGTCGTTGCTGGGGGCGAGCCAGGCGGTCTCCGCCCCCCAGTTGGTGGCCTGGTCCGGCTCCCAGGTGTCGGCGCGGCCGCCGGCGAAGCCGAAGGTCTTGAAGCCCATGGACTCCAGGGCGACATTGCCGGCCAGGATCATCAGGTCCGCCCAGGACAGGGCCTGGCCGTATGTCTGCTTGATCGGCCACAGCAGGCGCCGGGCCTTGTCCAGATTGCCGTTGTCCGGCCAGCTGTTCAGGGGGGCGAAGCGCTGCTGCCCCTGCCCCGCCCCGCCGCGGCCGTCCGCCACCCGATAGGTGCCGGCGCTGTGCCAGGCGAGGCGGATGAACAGGCCGCCGTAATGGCCGAAGTCCGCCGGCCACCAGTCCTGGCTGTCCGTCATCAGCGCCTTGAGGTCGGCGACCACGGCGTGCAGGTCGAGGCCGGCGAAGGCCTTGGCGTAGTCGAAGTCCGGCCCCAGGGGATCGGACAGGGGCCCGTGCTGGTGCAGCGGCGAAAGATCCAGCTGGTTCGGCCACCAGTCGCGGTTGGCGCGGCCAGCGCCGCCATGCGCCACGGGACATCTGGCGGAAGAGGTTTGGTGACTGTCGCCCATGATCGGCTCCTCAAGCGGGGGGTGTTTCGATGGGGGCAGGATGAGCGCGTCACGTGCATTGATCAAATCGTTTAATTCATTTCATAGCATAGAGCACGCCTATGTGATCCGCCACGATATCGGCGCGCGCCTCCACCGGCGCCCTGGGCAGAAGGACGATCTCGTAGCCCAGGGCGGCATAGTCCCGGGCGAGGCGCTCATGCTCCGCCGCCGCGGCGTCGAAGCCGTGGGGCCGATCCGGATCGGTGACGTAGATCTCCGGCCAGGGCGGGGTGAAGAAGACCCGGCGGTGGCTGGGGTGGCCGTCCGCCAGGGGGCGGAGCACCGGGGCCCCGGTCAGGGCCTGCAGGCCCGAGGCGGCGTCGATCAGGCCCCGGTCGAAGACGACCGGACCGGCCAGGGCGGCGGCGGCGGCCCGGTCGGCCAGGGCCGTCTCGATCGCCCGGCGCAGGAAGGCCTCCGGATGGGTCCAGGGGAGCACGTCCTCGCCAGAAGCCCGGGCCGCTGCGATGATCCGCCGGCCGGGTTCCTCCACCACCGCATGGCCCCGGCGGGCGAGCTCCGCCAGCAGGGTGGACTTGCCGCCGCCGGAGCAGCCGGAAATGAGGAGGAAGCGGTCGGTCATGGGGAGATGCATCCTTCGAGACGGGCTTCGCCCGCCTCAGGATGACGGGGTGGTGGAATGGCAAAACGGTCGTCAGGGTGGGGAGGGCCAAAGGGGCGTCGCGAATCTCGCAGAACCGAATGGAGGTTCCCGGCTCAAGGCCGGGAATGACAGCTGAAAATATGCAAGTCGTCATTCCCGGGCGAGGACCCGGGAACCTTGCTCCGGATGAAACGCCCTGGAGCCTTCGAGACGGGCTTCGCCCGCCTCAGGATGACGGAGTGGTGGAATGGCAAAAACGGTCGTCAGGGTGAGGAGGGCCAAAGGGGCGTCGCGAATCTCGTAGAACCGAATGGAGGTTCCCGGCTCAAGGCCGGGAATGACAGCTGATTTGTATGTGTTTTCAAACAGTCGTCATTCCCGGGCGAGGACCCGGGAACCCGGTTCCCCACCCCGCCCACAGCGTCTTTCGCGGCGCGGCAGACCGGCTGCGAGGGGTTTGGGGACACAGGCGGACGGTTCACAGGGACTTTTCGAAGACCTTCCAGACGACCCAGATGTAGAGGCCCATGGTCAGGGGCGAGATGATCGCCGCCGCGATCTCGATCACCATCGCCCAGGGACTCCGGTAGGCCAGCAGGACCGTGATCATCCCCTCCGCGACGGCAAGGATCATGCAGCCACCGAACACGACATCCCCGGCCTTGGAGAGGAATCGCCTTGAGAGGTTGGGTCCAGGCGTCATGGAGCCGGGCTCCTGCCGCGCAGGGCTTCGGGGATCAATTCTGTACGGTCCGCAAACCGCTCGGCCCCTGACGAGACGCAAAGGCGTAGCTTGCGGTTCCGACCATCAAACCGATTCCACCGCCGACCAAGCACCCGATTGCCGAGCCGGCCGGGCCGCCGCCGACGCCCAAGGTTGCGCCCAGTTCCGTTCCGGCAAGGCCTTCCGCCGCAATCAAGCCGATGGCGCCGCCGCCAATCGTCCCCATTCCTCCAGCCCAGCTACCGAGGATCATGTCATAGAAACCCTGGTCCAGCTGGCCGTGAGCCGTGATTACGATCGTTCCGTCCGGCAAGGCCGTCACGGTCGCGCCTCGGGATTCGGGCGGCGCAACCGGAACATCGACAGATGCAAGGTTGAAATTACTCAGATCAAAGGTTCGGTATCGGATGTGTCCATACATCCGAAGGACAAGGAGTCCAAGTCTCCAACAGACACGCACTTCAGTTCCTCTTCAAGCAATTCACGCATTGCAACCCCCTCGGCTCTGTTAACCCTATGATTTATTCAAACGGCGCCGCGGATCAATGGGCAATTTTGACGCAGGCGTCCTTCGAGACCGGCTTCGCCCTCCTCAGGATGACGAAGGATGGGGGATGGCGGCAAGGGGATCGGAAGGGGGCCTGCAGGCGCCCCTTGCCAGGCGGACAGGGTCGGGTTTCCATCGGGGCATGAGCCCCTCCAGCATCCGCGGCCTGAACCACCTGACACTGTCCGTGACGGACCTCGTTCGGTCGGTGACATTCTATCGGGGCGTCCTCGGCTTCGCGCTGCGGGCGACCTGGGCGACGGGGGCCTATCTCGAGGCCGGGACCCTGTGGCTGTGCCTGTCGGCGGGGGACGGCGGCGCAACGGCGCCGGGGGATACCCACTTCGCCTTCGACGTGGCGGCGGAGGATTTCGCCGCCCTGGCGGAGCGGATCCGGCAGGCGGCGCCCCTGTGGAAGGCGAACACCAGCGAGGGGGACTCGATCTATTTCCTCGATCCGGACGGATACCGGCTGGAACTGCATGTGGGATCGCTGGCGTCTCGGC
>CAINOV010000283.1 GCA_903851655.1 uncultured Caulobacterales bacterium | reverse complement strand
CCTCGACCTCCTACACGATCGGGGCCATCTGGACGCCCACCTTCGAACGGCTGAGCGTGGCGGTGGACTATTTCAACATCGAGATCCTCAACGAGGTCACGACGCTGGGCGCCGCCAATATCGTGAGCGGCTGCCTAAACTCCGCCACCTTCCCGTCTGATCCGCTGTGCTCACTGTTCCAACGCTCAACCTCTCATCAAATCGAAAACGTCTTCGACAACTTCATCAACATCGCCACGCAGAAGAACACCGGAATTGACCTGACAGTGAACTACCGTCACGCCCTGCCCCTCGACACGCGGCTGACGATTGATCTGCAGGCCACCTGGACCACCAAGAACACGACCGAACTGCTTCCGGGCAACACCCTCGACGTGAACGGCACGGTGGGCAATCCGTCCTTCACCAGCCTCGCCAACCTGCGCCTCGACCATGGCCCCTACACCTTGCTGTGGAACGTGCAGTGGATCGGGCCCAGCAGCGACGCCCGCTATATCGGACCGGCGGTCAGCACGGACGGGACGGAGTTCTACAAGGTCCGGACGGAACCGACCGTCTATCACGCCGTGTCCATCCGGCGGGAAATGGACAAGTGGACGGCGATCTTCGGCATCGCCAACCTGTTCGACGAGCATCCGCCGGCCCTGTCGACGGTTCCGATCGGCGGCAAGCAGTACAGCACCGTCGGCACCTCGGTGGTCGCCAGCCAGTACGACTACCTCGGCCGCCGGGTGTTCGTGAACCTGTCGAAGAAGTTCTGAGCTTTGCCGTCGGTCTGAGCTAGGCTGGGAGTGGGGGCGACCCACGCCCCTCCCGCCTTGCGCCGATCAGATCAGGAGCGCCCGCATGAACGCCGTCATTCTCGGCAAGGCCGACACCCTCGACGAGGCGGGGCGTCAGTTCGACCGCGCGACCCTGTCGCAGCCGGTGTTCCTGAACAGCGCGCCCAAGAGCGGGACGCACCTGTTGCGCAACATCATGCGGATGTTCGTCGATGACCCGCAGCACTGGCGGCACGAGTTCATCCAGCACCGCATCCTGGCCCAGTGTCAGGACCTCGCCTTCCGCCCGGACCAGCCGATGCTGAGCTGGGGGCACCTGTTGTTCTCCGACGACGCCGCCATCGCCCTCAAGCCCGTCCGGCACATCGTGCTGCTGCGGGATCCCTGCGACTGGGTGCTGGCGCGGGCGCGGTTCTACCTGTCCGACGAGTTCCAGGGCGCCACGAACAACATCAAGGGCGGGGCCGTCCCCATCGAGGAGGTCCTGAACATGATGATCCTCGGCCTGCACCAGAAGATCCCGAGCCTGCTCGACATCTACAGCCACAACGTCGTCGCCTGGATGGGCGGTCCGGCGCGGCTGGTGCGGTACGAGGACCTGGTCGCCGCCGTCCAGGATCTGGCCTCGAAGCGATCGGAGGCGGTCTTCGCCCGCCTGATGGAGGATTGCGGCCTGCCCGGGCTGCCGGACGACTGGCGTCGTCGCGTGGCGGTGGGCGCCGACCCCGCCCAGAGCCGCACCGCGCGGCAGAACCTGACCCTGGACCAGCCCATTCCCGACCGCCTGCCGGACATCCAGCGACGGATGGTGGAATTCGCCGCCCCCGGGCTGCGTCGCCTGCTGGGCTACGGCGAGGCCTGAGGCCGGTTCACGGCGTCGCGGGGCGGTCGGCCTGCGATCACGTCCAGGATGTTCGCGGCGGCGCGCCCTTCGATCTCCCGCCGGACCTGGGTGACGGCGGAGCCGAGATGGGGGGTGAAGACCGTATTCGGGTGTGCGAGGAGCCGCGGATCGATCCGGGCGGGACGGTCGACCAGCGCCCAGTCCTCGAACGCGAAGACGTCAGCGGCGTAACCGCCCAGCCGGCCGGTCTCCAGCGCCGCCGCCACGGCCGACTCGTCCACCAGCGAACCGCGCGCCGGATTGATCAGCAGCGAGCCGGGTCGGACGAAGGCCAGGGTGGCGGCGTTGATCATATGGCGCGACGCGGGCGTCAGCGGGGCGGTCAAGACCGTGTAGTCGCCCCACCCGAGGAGGTCCTCAAGTGTCCCGGCGCGGGAAAGTCCAGGGTAGGCGTCGAGGTCCGCGGCGGGGGCCTGCGGATCGAAATAGCGCTGCGCCACCCCGAACGGCGCCAGCCGCGCCGCAATCGCCCGGCCGATGGCGCCCATGCCCACGAAGCCGACCCGGGCGCCCTCCAGCCCCAGGCCGTAGAAGGTCGGTGACCATCCGGCAAACGCGCCGGAGCGGACCCATCGATCCGCCGCGACCATTTTTCGCCCGAGCCCGATCATCAGGGCCACGGTCAGCTCCGCTGTCGGGACGGTCAGCAGGTCCGGAACATTGCTGAACCAGACGCCCCGTGCGGTGCAGGCGGCGATATCGAAATTGTCCCCGCCCTTCAGCGCGCCTGCGATCACGCGCAGGCGGGGGGCGCCGGCGAGAACGTCCGCCCCGGCGCGGTCCGGCATGAAGGCCATCCAGGCGTCCGCCGTCTCCAGCGCCGCGCTGAGCGCGCTGGGCGACAGGGGCTCCGGTCCCGTCGGCGCCGTCACCTCCGCCACGTCGCGCAGGCGGGCGAGGGTTTCGGGAAAGACCGGCTGGCCGATGACGATCCTGAACCGGCTCATGCCACGGCGGCCCGAAGCAGGCCGCGGCGCTGGCGGAACGACTGGCCCAGCTGCTCCAGCGGCGCGATCAGGGCCCAGGTGATCAGGATATAGGCGACCATCTGGCGATAGAACATCAACTGCTGCGCCTCATACAGAGCCTGGCCGATCCCGCCGGCGCCGATCAGGCCCAGCACGGTCGCCATGCGCAGGTTCCACTCCAGGCGGAAGACGGCGTGGGCCGCGATCGGACCCAGCGCGAGCGGGGCGGTGGCGAAGGCGAACACCTGCAGGGGGGATGCGCCGGTCTGGGCGATGGCCGCCTGCGGTCGTCTGGGCGCGTTTTCGAGCGATTCCGCGAACAGCCGGCTGAGCGATCCGGCGGAATGGAGACCCAGCGCCCAGGCGCCGGCCGTCGGCCCGACGCCGACCATCAGGATCAGGATCAGCCCCCAGACGATCTCGGGAACGGTCCGCAACAGCTCCATCAGCCGTCGAAGGGGAATGGCGAGCCAGGCGGGTGCGAGATTACGGGCGCTGGCCGGTCCGGCCACCATCGCCACGACGACGGCGCCGCCTGTCCCGGCGAGCGCCATCCACAGGGTCTCCAGGAGGCGCTCGGGCAAGTGCGCCAGACCGTCCGAGGTGATTTCCGGGGGGAGCATCTGGCTGAAGACGTCCATGGCGTGGTCGAAGGCCAGCAGTCTCGGGCTGTAGGCCACGACGGCGACAAGGCCGAACGGCGCCGTCAGCAGCAGCCAGCGCGGGTGGCGGCGCAGTTGCACTGCCAGCGCATCGAAGGCCGCGATCACCGCCACCAGGACGAGGATCTGGGTCGCCACCCGATGAAAATCGAGCACGGCGATCGAGCCGACCAGTTCGCTTCCCAGGCCGCCGCCGCCCACCGCGCCGACGACGATCGACGCCCGCAGCGCGCTCTCGAACTCATAGGCGCCGTAGGTCAGGAGATCCGCCTGGGTGAGAGGCAGGAGCCCGAAGAGCGCGATCTGCAGCCGCGACGCGCCCGTTGCGCGCAGGGCGTCGAGAGGCCCGGACGGGGCGGTCCGGACAATGTCGGAGAACATCCGCGTGGTCGCCGCGGCGTAGTACAACGCCAGCGCGACCAATCCGGCGCCGGGACCCACTCCAAACAGAATGACGCAGAAAATGGCGAGGGTCAGCTCGGGAATGGAGCGAAACGCCGTCAACGCCAGCAGGACGAGGCGGGCGCCCGGGAGTTTCAGCGCATCCGCAATCGCGACTGGCACGCTCAGGGCAAAGGCGATGAACATGGCGCCCAGCGCGAGGCCGATGGTGTCGATGACCGGCGGGACGAGGGCCTGCAGGTAGGAGAGGCTGAGGTAGGGCGTATAGAGTGAAAGGACCTGCAGCAGCGAGCCGGACATGGATCAGGCCCGTCCCGGATCGTGGGCTGATGGCGGCGTCGCGCCGGCGCCGTCGCGGACCAGGCGGCCGCCCTGCAGTTCAAGGATCCGCCCGAAAAAGCGCTGCGCCAGGTCCGGCTGGTGAAGGGAGCAGACCAGCGCCATGTCGTGCTCGCGACAGAGCCGCGTCAGCAGGTCCAGCACCTCCGCGGCCGTTGTCGGGTCGAGGGACGCAACCGGCTCGTCGGCCAGCAGGAGGCGCGGCGCCTGGACCAGGGCGCGGGCGATCGCCACCCGTTGCTGCTCCCCGCCGGACAGGGCCGAGGTGGGCTCCTTAAGCTTTTCGGCGAGACCGACCGCGTCCAGCGCGCGGCGAGCCTCTGCGAGTTCGGAGGCCGTGGCCCAGAACATGTAGCGCAAGGCGCGAAGATCCGACCACCGCCCCAGCGCGCCGGCCATGACGTTTCGGTGCACCCGCAGCGGCTCGACCAGATCGTGCTTCTGGGCGACGAACCCGATCAACCGGCGCGTCTCCCTCAGGCGCCGTCCCGAGAGCGTCGACAGGGGCGCGCCGTTGAACACGATGGCCCCGGCGCTGGGCCGGATCTGCCCGCCCAGCGCGCGGAGCAGGGTCGTCTTGCCGGCGCCGCTCGGACCGATCAGGGCGACGGTCTCGCCGGCCTCGATGGCCAGGTCGAGGCCGGCGATGATGGGCGCCGCGCCGGGCTTCAGCGCGACGCTCAAGGACGAGACCGTCAGAAGTCGACCCGCGTCGCCGGGGGGGAGGGCGGCGCTTTCGGGTGCGGTCACAGCAGACCCAGCGCCCGGGCCACGCGCTCCACGTCCTTGTACTCAGCATCGTTGGCCGGCACGAAGTGGTCGCCGCGCAGGATTTTCAGGACGCCGTCATCCGGGCCCTTGCGCAGGCGGAGGAGGGCGTTGGTGAAGGCCTGTTGGGTCTTCGCGTCGAGGTCCTTTCTGGACGCCCAGACATAATCGGCGAACGGGGGCGTGGCGTAGAACACGCTCACCGGGCCCGCCAGCTTCGCCTGGGACACGAGTGAGGTGTAGACCGTCTCGTCCATTGCGCCGGCGTCGCAGGCCCCGGCCGCCACGGCCTGGGCGGTAGCGGCGTGGCTGCCCGTGTACCGGAAGGATTTCAGCTGCCGGTCCGGCGCGATCCCGGCGCCCTTCAGGGCCTTGACCGGATAGAGGTGGCCGCTGGTCGAATTGATGTCCCCGAAGCAGAAGGTCTTGCCCGCCAGATCCTGCAGCCGGGTGACGCCCGAGCCCGGATGGGTGATGAACAGGGACCGGAAGTGCTGGTCGATGTCCCGCTGAACCAACGGCTTGGCGCCGTAGCGGACATGCGCCTTCACATAGGTCAGGCCCCCGAAATAGGCGATGTCGAGGGAGCCGTTGCCGATCCCCTCCACCGTCGCGTTGTAGTTGGTCGGAATGATCAGCTTGACCGGGCGACCGATCTGCTTCTCCAGGTACGCCTGCAGCGGCGCCTTTTCCTCCACGGACACCTGGGTGGCGCCGGCGTCCGGCACCATTCCGACCCGCAACGGCTCGATCGCCGAGGCCGCGCCGGCGCCTGCCATCGCCGCCGCCGCCGTCAGCAGCGCCATCATCCGCTTCGCCCCTCTAAACCGATCGCGCATCAGCCTCTCCAAAGATCGTCTCGAATCCATCCCCGTCGACCCGATCCCTCCGGGGCCGCATCCGTGATGCACGTAGGCGGAGACCGGCGCCGTCGGCAACAGAGTTTTTCTGATGCGCCGGCCGCTGCGCCGGGAACCGATCCGGGGACCTGGCCCCGGTCCGGACGCAGCTTGCCACGGGGACGGCGGCCGCCCAATGTGCTCGGCAGGTACAGCGGAGGCATCGGATGGTTCGGACGGCGGCGGCGTGGGCGGCGGCTCTGGCCCTGGCCCTGCAGATATCGGGCGCGGCCCGGGCCGAGGACGCCGGTCCGATCAGCGCCGCGCGAATGAACGAAACCGTGCGCGTGATCGCTTCGGACGCGTTCGAGGGGCGCGCGCCGGGAACGCCCGGCGAGGCGCGGACGGTCGACTATCTGATCCAGCGGTTCAAGGCGCTCGGTCTCGAACCGGGAGGAGACCCCGAAGGTGACTCCGGAGGCGACGCCCGTGGCGACCCCAGAGGCGACCGTCGCGGCTGGACCCAGGCCGTGCCCTTGCTGCGGTTCCAGGTCGGCGATGATCCGAGCTTAAGCCTTTCGGCGGGCGACTGGACCGCGCGCCTGAGCCTGCCCGACGACATCACCGCCTGGACCCTGCAGCCGGTGGACCGGGTCCGCATCGACCACGCGCCCCTGGTCTTCGTCGGTTACGGCGTCACCGCGCCGGAGCGCGGCTGGGACGACTTCAAGGGCCTGGACCTCAAGGGCAAGATCGCGGTCATCCTCATCAACGACCCGGACTTCGAGGCAAAACCCGGCGACGGCGCCTACGGCCGGTTCGGCGGCCCGTCGGAGACCTATTACGGACGGTGGATCTACAAGTTCGAGGAAGCGGCCCGCCGGGGCGCCCTGGGCGCGCTGATCATCCACGAGGGGCCCGGGGCGGGTTATGGCTGGTCGACGGTGCAGGCGTCGAGCGCGGCGTCCTATGACATTGTCCGCGCCGACCCGGGCAAGGCCCACCCGCTCGTGCAGGGCTGGCTGCGACGGGACGTGGCCGCAGATCTGTTCCGCCGCGCCGGCCTCGACCTCGAGCAGCTCAAGGTGGCCGCGCGGGGGGTCGACTTCCGCCCGGTGCCCCTCGGCGACGCCACCTTCTCGGCGGATTTCACGGTCGCGCACCAGCAGATCGAGAGCCGCAACCTGATCGCCAAACTCACCGGGACGCGGCGGGCGGCGGAGACGGTGATGTTCGGCGCTCACTGGGACGCCTTCGGGGTCGGTGCGCCGGACGCCTCGGGCGACCGGATCCGCCACGGCGCGGCGGACGACGGAACGGGCGTGGCGGGCGTGCTGGAGTTGGCCCGCGTGTTCGCCGCCGGGCCGCGTCCCGCCCGCACCACGGTCTTCGCCCTGTGGACGGCCGAGGAGCGGGGGCTTCTGGGGTCGGAGTGGTACGCCGCGCACCCGATCTACGATCCTACCCTGACCGTGGCCAATTTCACCATGGACACGCTGCAGCCGGTCGGTCTGTCCCACGATGTCGTGCTCGTCGGCGCTGGCCAGAACGATCTCGAGGGATTGCTGGCCCGGGCGGCCGCAACCCAGGGCCGGGTCGTCACCCCCGACGCCCGCCCGGAGCGGGGCCTGTTCTACCGCGCGGACCATTTTCCCCTCGCCAAGCTCGGCGTGCCTACCTTGTTGTTGATGAGCCTCGGCGGCGGCCCGGACTTCGTCGCCGGCGGTCGGGCGGCGGGGGATCGCTGGGTCACGGACTTCACCGCCCGCTGCTATCACCAGCCCTGCGACCGATGGACGCCGGACTGGAACCTGGCGGGCGCGGCCCAGGACGTGGGTCTCATCTATCTCATGGGCCGCGACCTTGCCGCCAGCGGGGCCTGGCCCGACTGGAGCCCCGCCTCGGAGTTCCGACGGATCCGCGACGCCAGCGCCGCCAAGCGGCCCTGAGCGCGCGGGCCGGATGGCGCTGCGCCAGACGGGTTCCGTTTCGCCGCAGCGGGAGACCGGACCGGGTCGGGCGCGGTCGACGCCAGCCCATTTTAATTGTCACGGGCGCGATTTAGGCTGTCGGCCCATGGGGGAGTGGGGTCATGCCGGTCAGTCGTCTGTCTGTCGCACAGAAAATCGGAGTGGGGGCCGCAAGCGTCGCGGTCGCCGTCGGGGTGCTGGTCGGGGGGTTCGCCTACTGGCTGCCGCGCAGCGGGGTCGCCCGGGACCTCCAGGCGGCGCTGTCGCAGAAGCTCGGCCGCGAGGTCGACCTGAGCGGCGGGATCAGCCTGACCTTGTTTCCCGTGTTTGGCGTCACGGCCAAGGGCTTCAGCGTCGCCAACATCCCGGGCGGGCAGGCGGCCCACCTGGTGGAGGCCGACGCCATCAATGTGGGCCTCGAGCCGTTGTCGCTTCTGACCGGCCACGTGCGCATCCGCAACATCAGTCTGACGTCACCCCGCATCCACCTCGAAAAACTATCCGACGGGCGCGTGAACTGGAGCCTGGGGACCGGCGGGCCGGCGCCGACCGCACCGTCGCCGGCGTGGCTCAAGGACATCAGCATCGATCGGCTGTCGATCAGCAGCGGGCAGATCGCCTTCGCCGACTTCAAGGCCAACGGGCGGGAGGCGATCGACCAGATCAATGTCGCCATCACCCTGACCGGGCTTGACCAGCCCGCCACGGCGACGGGCTCGTTCGCGCTGGCGGGAGAGCCGGCGAAGATCGTGTTGACGCTCGACGCGCCGCGCGCCGTGATCAACGGCAAGGCCACCGGCCTGCACCTGGCCCTCGAAAGCAAGCCCATCACCCTCAAACTCGACGGCGCCGGGGAACTGGGCGGGGGGCCGATGTCCGGGGCGGTCGACGTCCGGGGGCCATCTCTCCGAGGCCTGGCCAAGGTGGTCGGCAAGCCCCTGGCGGCCGGTCCGGGCCTCGGACCCTTTTCGGTCAAGGGGCGGCTCGAGAAGGCCGGCCCGCTCGTTCGCCTGAGCGCGGCGCGCCTCGCGCTCGATCATCTGACGGCGGACGGCGAGATTTCGATCGACACGTCGAAGGCCACGCCCGCCGTCACCGGCGACATTCACGTGCCCATCCTGAACATGAACCCCTATCTGGGGCCAGACGTTCCCCTGCGCCTGGATGTCCCGTGGCCGTCCACGCCCATCAGCCTCGCGGGCCTGCGCGCCTTCGACGCGGACCTGACGGTCAGCGCCGACGCGGTGCAGTTTCGGCGTCTCCACCTGACGAATACCGCGCTCCGCGCCGTGGTGACGGACGGGACGGCGCGCGTCGTTCTGGAGCGGATGTCGCTCTATGGCGGGTCCGGCGCCGGGCGGCTCGTGGTCGCAGACGCCGCAGGCGGGGGGCGGTACGGGGGGCAATTCCAGCTCCGCGGCGTTGAAGCCAAGGGGCTGTTGTCCGACCTGATGGGGCTCGACCGGATCGTCGGGGCGGCCTCCGGCTCGGTCTCGCTGACCACCACGGGGGGGAGCGTGGACGCCCTGAT
>CAINOV010000282.1 GCA_903851655.1 uncultured Caulobacterales bacterium | reverse complement strand
GGTTCCAGACGCACATCGGTGAGGCGCTCGATCACGGCGCGGCTTGCCGCCGTGTCAGCGCTCTCGTAGAGCGCCAGCATTTCCTTCAGGGCGTCGAGGGACGCGCCGTCATCGGCCATCGACAGGAAGTTCAGGTTCAGGTGGGAGACGAGCCGCCACAGGGCGCCCGGCCCTCTGCGGCTCCGCAGCGGACGGGTCGGCGCGGACAGGCACCTGCAGCTTTTCACGGCCCGCTGGCCGGTGATCTTCATTTCAGGACGGCCGTCGCCGAACGGGAGGCGCTCCGCGAGGTTCCGGTTGGTGCACGTCGCATCGATGCTCGCCACCAGCTCCCTATCCCCGACGGGCGACCCGCTCTCGTCGAACAGGCTCAGATGGACGTCGTCACCGCCCCCGAGATAGGGACTTTCCTCGCGTCGCGCGCGCCAGAAGCGGCGGGTCAGGTCCCGGCCGATCTGGCGCTTCCCAAGGGAGAAGAACGGCCGGAACGGCTGGATGTCGCCAGATCGATCGGTAATGGTGACCTGGTCGACCGAATAGATTTCGAGGCTCGACTCCCGACGGGCGTCGGGCACGATCCGGTGCTCGAACCGGCTCGGATCCAGGCGGATCGGGTCGCACCGCGTGGAAAAGAGATTCACGACGGGTGTGCAGAACAGCCGGAAATCCGAGGCTGTCACCACGCCCTCGAGCGAGGGATCAAAGCGGTCAAAATAGAAAAAGAGACTGATTTCACGCCCCGCCTTCATCAGCGTTTTTGCCGAAAGACCCACGACGTCAAAAAACATCATCTTCTCGGGGAATGCGAAGTACTCGCTCAAAGTGACAAAACCGGGGTCGGCGCCGGCCGTATGCGGAAGCAACAGCTCCGCCTCGGCGCAGCCGACGGGCAGGATTGCATTCGCGTCCAGGATCACCGGCCCCTCATCGACGGCATTGTCGGCGACGGCGACGGACAGCGTCGCACCGCAAATCAGCTCATGCAGGATCAGCGCGGTGCGCGCCTCGCCGTGAATATGAAACCGCACCCGGTCCAGCCCGAGCTGCTCGAAGGTCAGGTCGGGGGTCGCGCAACGCAGTGTGAGGCGCAGGACGCTCATCGCCTGCGCAGCCTTGCGATTGGGCGGCGCAGCCAGGGGCAGCCCTGTCAGAGAGGCCTGGACAAGCTCTATCGGCCAGAGACTGACCGGATAGCCGGTTCGGTACCGCAAGCTTTCGCCGTCGACAGTCTCCGTCACGACCTCGGTGTGTTTTTCGATCACAGCCTCCCCGGCAAGACCGCCCTGAGGCGTCATTTGGACGATGGCCATGGAGGGGATGGGCGCCAGATAGTGGGGATAGAGCTGGTCGAGAAGGCCCTCGCTCAGCTCCGGAAAGTCGTCATCGAGCTTGAGGCGCAGCCGTGCATTGAGAAAGGCGAAGGACTCGACCAGGCGCGAAACATGGGGATCTTCAACCGCGTCGCCGGACAGCCGAAGCCGCCCGGCGATCTTCGGATGCCGTTCCGCGAAGGACCTCGCCATCTCGCGCATGAAGCGAAGTTCAGTGTTGTAATAGGGCAATAGACGATCAAACATCGATCAGTCCTTCACCACGACATCGCAGCGCACCGGATCGATGTGGCTGTTGAAAAAGACCTGTTGCCGGTCGCCGCCGATCTCCACATACCCGCTGATCCGAAACCGCAGCACCCGGTCATTGCGTTCAAGTGGGTCTTGAAGGGCGATCTCGACCTGCTGGATCCGCGGCTCGAGCCGTCGAACCAATTCCTTCAGCTGGTGGACGAACTCGGCTTGAAAATCCTCGGCCCCAACGGCGGCGTTGGTGAAATCCGCAAGCCCGTAGTTTAGGACCGACCCATCCAGATCTTCAAGATCATCGGACCAAGACACGAACCGCCGGCGTGAATTGAACAGACCCTCGAGGTCGCGTTTCAGTCCATTCCGATACGCGCTCAACGCACCCTTGGCCTCTTCGGTGGTGGACAGTCGGTCCAACAGGGAAAAGCCAGAATCGGCGGATGTGGAGCCCCGTTGGCGGCTCATGATTGCGCCGGCTCAGCGATCAGCAGGGTGGTGAAGTCGTTCAGCGAAAGGCAATCATCCCCAACCAGCAGGCACTTTAGGCCAAGGCCGCGGACCAGACCGTGCTCATCCTTCCAGTCCGTCTGGCGTCCGGACTGGAGCGCCTCTCCGGCCTCGCCGGGTGCTGCCGGATAGATCGCTGGGATGTAGACGACGCCGGACGGACCATCTGTCAGGTCGAGTTCCGCCTGGCGCCAAACGATGTCGCGCCAACGCTGCGGCGGCGCCAGCGTCAGGCTTTGCACGGCGCTCCAGGGGATCCAGAAATACTTGCCCGTCGACGTCAGAACTTCGAGGACGCCGGAAAAGCGGTCGTCGAGGTCGCGCACGCCCACGAAGGACGCGCCGTCGACGCTTCCGCCGAGGTCACGTCCGTCCGCCTGCGGGACCTCAACCTGACGCCCCTCACGCCAATCCAGCAATCGCTGGAGATGGCCCTCGATAATCCTGTCCACGTCCTGGACCAACTCGGGCGCACGTCCGGCAAAGACGACCTCACGTCTCTGGGTCTCCGCGCGGATGAGCTGGCGAACCAGGGCGGCCTTGACGGCAAAGCCAGGATCCATCGTGCCGGCGAGGTCCAGGTGGCTGTCAGCCCGCTCCAGATCACCGGTCACGATCAGAAGATCGGCGAGGTCGAGCTTTCCAGCGACATCGGTCGGACGGGCCTTCACCCGGGCCACCGCCTGGGCGAGCGCCTCCCCCAGGCCGCCGGCGCGCACATCTTGTGTCATGGACCTCTCCTTGATGATCAGAGCGCCTTCTCGACGCCGTGCACCGTCGTGACGAGCTGGAATTCTGCGTTGGCCTGGTCGAGTTGCAGGTGCGGCTTCAGCAGCATGACGCACTCATAGGCGCCCGGCTGGCCTGGCGCGGCTCGGACCTGCACATCCGCGGACGCGAGGGGATATCGCGCCCGCAATTCGAAGGACAGACCCTCGCCCGACGTGCAGTACGTCGAAAGCCACCGGTTCAGGCGGGTCTGACATTCTTCCGGAGACATGTAGGAACCCACCCAGTCCCGGGCGATCACCTTCACATAGTGGGCGAACCGACTGACACAGAGCACGTAGTTCAGCATCGAACTCATGCGTTCGTTCTGATTGGCGGTGTCCAGCTGGTAGGCGCCTTTGGGGCGATTAAGGCTTGGCAGGACGTTGAACGCCACGTGCGGCGTATAGGGGCACTTCCGGATCGAGATCAGACCCGCATCGGCCAGTTCCCGTTCCATGGCCTCGGTGAAATTCACCTGGAGCGGGTATTGCCAAACCGTGTCTGGCGCATCGACCCCGAAGTCGACGCGCGGGAGATCTACCACGACGCCCCCGGCCTCTTCGTCCTGGATGACTCCCCGGATGGCGGCGAGCCAACGGTAGTCTTCGAAGGCCCTGAGGCTCACCTGAGCCAGGGCGATTCCCGCATGGCCCCACAGCAGGTCACGGTCGGCGTCCATGATCTGTTCGTCGAATGCAAACCCGCAATTGCCGCTTGCCCGGCCGACATAAGGCTTCCGCATCAGTACGCCTGGACAGGCGAGACCCAGAAACCGCGTCTCGGGCGTTTCCCGAAGGGCGTTGAAACGACTGTATTCGGTCGTGCGAAACAGCGCCGCCGCCGACAGGCGCCGATCAAGCCCCCCAAACTTGTCGACACCCAGCATTTCGGCGGACGCTGAGAGGATCACAGGTGCAAAAGCGGCTGCAGCGACCGCGCCGAGCTGGCGCAGCACGGCAATGTCATCGACTGGGCGATCGCGCGAGGGACGGGCGCGGATGTCGTAGAGTCCGACCAGCAACGAATACGGCGTACCACCGGGTGTGCCGAACTCCTGATTATAGATCTTGTCGAACGTCACGCTGAGATCAAATTCCGGCGAACGCTCAAGATCCCGGGCCAATTCCGGCCAGGAACAGTCCAAGACCCTCAGCTGGGTGAGCTCATCCGGACCGAGGGAACCGGCCAGCCAGTAGATGCTCCTCCATGCGGACTCGAGGGCTTTAAAATTCGCGTGGTGCAGGATCGCATTGATCTGGGCGCAGATGGCCGCATCCAACCTGGCGATATCCCGGTCGATGAGCAGGCGAAGATGGACTGTTTCCTGTCTGAGCCTGCTCCAAGCACCGCCAAACCAGATCTCACCGGCCTCGTCTTCGGTCCCGGCGAGAAAAACGTCCAGGCGCGCCGGGGTGTCGCCCGGCGCGCCCAGTGCGCCCAATGGCAGGTCGCGAAGCGGCGGAAGCGTCGTCGTGATCACTTCGCTCATCGCGACAAGCGTCACGCTTTTTGCGGAATTCGTGCGACGAGGCGCAACGACGCCGTCAACTCCTCCATTTGCAACCAAGGCCGCAGATAGGCGACCGCATTGTACGCCCCAGGCGAGCCAGGAACCTGCACGACCTCAACCTTAGCCTCGCGGAGGGGATAACGCGCCCGATAGTCCTGGTTCGCGCCCTCAGCGCTGTTGACGTAGTTGTTGATCCAACGATTCAGCCATCGCTCGCAGTCTTCGACCTCCATGAAAGATCCAATCTTGTCCCGGGCCATCACCTTCAGGTAATGCGCAAATCGGGCCGTCGCCATGATGTAGGGAAGTCGCGCCGAGATAGCCGCGTTCTCGGAGGCCTCGGGGCGATCGAACTTCTTTGGCTTCTGCGTCGTCTGTGCGCCGAAGAAAACCGCGTAATCAGTATTTTTGTAGTGGCAAAGGGGCAGAAATCCGAGATCTGACAACTCCTTTTCACGCCGCGAGGTAATGGCGATTTCAGTCGGGCATTGCTCCGACATGTCCCCATCGTCCGACATGAACAGATGTGTGGGCAGGTTGGAGACCTTGCCGCCATTTTCAGCACCGCGAATGGCGGTGCACCAGCCGCTGTCAAAGAAGGACGAGGTCATCCGCGCGCCCATGGCGTAGGCGGCGTTCATCCAGCAATAGTCATCATGCGCCAATGGCTTCGGATTGCCGTGAGCGTCCGCCGGCGCCTCTTCGAAGTTGAACTCATCGACGGCGCGGGTCGAGGCGCCATACGGCTGACGCGCAAGGACCCGGGGCATGACGAGGGAGACAAAACGACTGTCCTCCGTCTCCCGGAAACCCCGCCATTTGGAATACTCTGCGGCATTGAACTTGTCGGCCAGATCGCGAGGTTTGGACAGTTCCTCGAAGGACTGAAAGCCGAACAGACCGGGCCCCGCGGCCGCGATAAACGGTGCAAAAGCGCCTGCCGCGACGCTGGAAATGTTGCGGAGCAACTCCACGTCGTCCTGGCTTGAATCAAAATAGAAGTCCCCGATCAGAGCCCCGTAGGGCTCGCCACCGGGCGTGCCGAACTCGTTGTCGTAGATTTTCCTGAAGATCGCGCTTTGATCAAAGTCGATGGCCTTGGCGAGGTCACGGGCCAGATCACGCTTTGACGTATTCAGTGCGCGGATCTTGATGTCTCGGCCGGTCTGAGTGTTCGACACAAGATAGTGAAGCCCGCGCCACGACCCCTCGAGGGCCTTGAACTTTTCATGATGCATGATCGCGCTGAGTTGCACCGACATCTTCGCGTCGATCGCTTCAATCGCCTGCTTCATCGTGACGGTGAGATTCCGGGAGAAAGTTACGGTTCCGCTCAACGCTTCTTCTGTAAGCGCCTTCAGCAGATCTTCGATGACCGCAGCGTCGGTCTGCTTCGTCGCGGAAATGGCCTGTTCAAGCACACTGGGCGCAGTTGTTTCAGTCGTGACGGTCTTGCCGGCCGCGCCGGATGATGCCTTTGCGTCGGCCATGACTATTCTTTCCCCTCCGATTTATCGGACAATTCACGGTGCAGACCCTCGAGCTGCTCACTGCTCTGGAGGACCTGCTCCAGAAGCGCCTCCAGCTTGTCGGAGCCGTCGGCCTTGACCATCAGATCCCGCAGCTTGTTGCGCGTTTCCATCATGCGACGGAGCGGCTCGACCTGGGCGACGATATTCGCCGGCTCGAAATCCTCGAGCGACTTGAAGCTGAGGGACACGGGCAATTCGCTGCCATCGCCCTTGAGAGTGTTCTCGACCTTGAACTTGAGGCCCGGCGCCATACGCCGCATGACCTGGTCGAAGTTCTCCCGATCAATCTGGATAAACTTGCGATCACGGAGGGGCTTCAGCTCCTCGGTCGGGTCACCGGAAAAATCCCCCATGACGCCAACGACAAAGGGAAGTTCCTTGGTTTCAGCGGCGCCCTCGGTCTCGAGATCATAGGTTATGTGCACCCGGGGCTTTCGCACCCGGTTCAGCTTTTCGTGAACGCTTTCCATATCTCGTCGTTCCTTTTTCAAAAACTGCCAGAGCCCGGAGACATCCCGAACGTCGCGCCCCCGCGTCTCCCGCTATTCCGATCCCGTTTTGATTCCGGCTCTTAGGAAAAACTCCTCACGTTGAGACGGCACAGGAAGAAGCTCGTGCATCAGGTCTGCGACCGAAAGTCTCGCCCGACGCACAACCTCCCTGATTCCAGAAGCGACAAGCGACTGTGGTTCGGTTCTTTCAAAGTAGTCCGACAGCTCCAAAAGCTGCTGGAGGGCCTGATCACGGGTTTGATGTAGGGGGGCGACAGCGTTGGGGCCGCCGGGCGCGACGCCCTCCGCACCCGTTTCCGCGGGTGAGCCGGACGCCGTCTCAGACTCTGCGACCGGGGCGAACAGCGCGCCCACCCGGTCATCGAGCAGGGTCGTGATGCTGCGAAGGGACTGCGCCAGTTCGCCGCCGAAACCGGTCTGACCCGATTTGGCGTCGACGGCCATCTTCAGTTGATCGAGATTTTGCAGGCTTGTTTCCAGATCACGCCTCAGCGCCCGCAGAAAGGTCGGAGACGAACGGATAACAGACTGGATGAGGGCTTCGAGTTTCTGGTTTCGAGATTCCCGGGCTTCAACGGTCTCGGACCTTTGGGGCGTCTGGGCGATTTCAAGGGTCCAGAGCGCGGCCCCTTCAACCTGCTGACCGTCTGACAGCGCAATCAGTTTGATGGGTTGCGCAAGGCTGCCGGCAACGCCTCGTCCCAGCAGACCCGCCAGGGGCGCCAATCGCGTCTCTACCCCATCCTCGTCCTCCTGTGGTGTCAGCCCGTGGTCCCAGAAATCTTCCACAAGGCGGGCGAGCAGCTCCAGCCCCTCCGCTAGACCCTGGAATCCGCTGAGGCGGATGAGGCCTTCGCAATACCAGCACCCCACCTCGAGGTCCTTCATCGCATCGGTCAGAAACTGCTCCGCCAGAGCGCACAGCTGTTCCCAATCCGATACCGCAACCTTCAGCAGACGTGCGTCGGCACTGCCGCTGGTTATCGCTTCACGCTCAACTCGACGAGCATTCGCACGAATATCCTTAAGCGTAAAAAGCAGGTTTTTCGGGTCAGATTTGATTAAATTTGTTTCCGCCGCACCATTTTCAACACTGGAAATCGGCATAACCAACGTTTCGATACGCGATGACATTGATATTCCGCCCGAACTGCATCAAAAGGAGCTCATCGGTTACCTAAAGACTTCAGTTCGTCAATCGTTTTGTCGAAAGTGCGATTTCTTGATGATCGAGAACAAGCGCCCGGCTGGATCAAATCCAGATGTCACTCTCGGGCGCGGTGTGCGCGCGAGGGCGGGGCGCACCGGTGAGTGAGCTGGTCGGACCATGAACAGACCGGAAGGGCGGCCCGTCATGCGTCGGCGTCGGACGGCCTGCGGTGTGGCAGGCGTCTCGCCGTGACCGTCTTCGGATTGATCAGGGCCGCCATTTTTGGCGCCGGACCGGAAACCCTCGGCGACCGCCGGACAGGGACGCCCGACGCGACAACGGACGCGCCTGCCGAGCCCGAACCCGTCGCGCGCACCAATCTCGACTTTCAGCGCCGCGCCGTTCAGGCGCTGGACCTGCTGATCGAGGCCACAGAGGCGGAACGAAAGGCGTGGTTCCTCCAATTCGGCGAAGCCGATCCCGCTTTGGCTGCCTATGTCGCCGTGCTGCTGAAGTCAGACGAGAGCGGCCACGCTGTACTGCCCACCCAGCCGCCCACGGATCCAATCACCCTGGAAATCGCGCCGCCGGATCGGATCGGCCCCTACCGCCTGGTGAACCGGATCGGCGGCGGCGGAATGGGCGATGTCTACCTCGGCGTTCGCGACGACGGACTGTTCCAGCAGACCGTGGCCGTGAAGATCATTCGGAGGGGCCGCCTGTCACCGGAACTGCGACGGCGCTTCTCAGAGGAGCGAGAAATTCTTGCGACCCTGCAGCACCCCAATATCGCCCAGCTGTTTGATGGGGGTGAAACTGAGCAAGGGCTGCCCTACCTGATCATGGAGCGTTTGCAGGGCGGCGCGATCACGGATTTCGTGGCGGATCGACAGCCAAGCCTTACGGAATTGCTCGATCTGTTCCTGGACGTCTGCGAGGCCGTACAGTTCTCGCACCAAAGCCAGGTCATCCACGCCGATATCAAGCCGTCGAACATCATCGTCACCGATGATGGAGTGGTAAAGCTGGTGGACTTCGGCATTGCCCGGTTCGTACGTGCGGATGGCCCGCCCGCGCCCGTCAGCGCCCCCTCAGAGCCATTGACACGGTCCTACGCCCCGCCAGAGCGGCTGCTGGGCGCCGCCGCGAGCGTGTCCGGCGACGTTTACAGTCTGGGGCGCGTGCTCGTCGACCTCATCAATTCGCATGGACCGGATGCGCCAGGCTTTGAGCCGGAAGACGACCGAACTCATCCGCCCGTCACCCTCATTCACGACCGCAAGGACGTCCGCGCCCTGGGGATCGCAACGGACCTCGAGGCCATTGTCGAGAAGGCGCTGGCCCAGGACCCCTCGGCTCGTTACGCCTCCGTTATAGAAATGGCCGAGGACCTCCGCCGCTTCCGACGGGGCTTTCCGGTTGCGGCGCGACCTGACACCTGGCGCTATCGCACAGCCTGTTTTGTACACCGTCACAGGATCGGCCTAGCTTTGACGACCCTGGCGTTGGTCTTGTCGATCCTGACATCTCTGATCATGGCGGCCCTCGTTGTCGAGTCGCAGAGGGCCAGGGCGGATGCAGATCGTCGCTTCAGCGAGACCAGCGCCCTGTCCGAGTTCCTGATCAACGACTTTGACCGTCAGCTGGAAAGTCTGCCTGGCTCGCTGCCGCTGAGGCGGGAGATCGTCACGCGCAGTCAGAACTACCTCACCGCGCTGAGCCGCGACAGCAAGGCGCCGGACGCCGTCAAGTTGGAAATCGCCAAGGGCCGCATCCGACTGGCCCGGATCTACGGCCTGGATGTGGACGGCGGGCTGGGCGACATGAAGACCGCGCTGGACAATCTGGAGCGCGCTGACCGACTTCTCCGCGAGTTGCACGCGCGTGACCCCCACGACCCGAACCTGCTTCTCCCCATGGCTGACGCGGAAATCACCCGCGCCTCGCGCATATTCATCGACCCAAACGCCGGATCCATTCGCGAGAGCCTGGAAGAGCTTCGTCAGGCGCGGACGTTGTTCGAGCAAGCCGAGCGTGAGCCAAACCTCCACGCATACGCGGTCTTAGGGAAATGGCGCGCCGATGTGATGATGGCGCGGGGATATCTCTATATTCAGCAAGCCGGTCCAGCGGAGTCGATTCTGAAGACCGCTCTTGCGCAAAATACTGCGCCTCCCGGCGCCGAGCCCAAAATCGAAAACGAATGGTCCTACCTGCTCAGCGCATCCCATTTTATTCTCGGAGAACTCTATCATCAGCAACAACAGTACAGCCTGTCCATTGATGAACTCGGGGCGGCCTATGTCACCATCGAGGCTAACCGCCGGAATGGGACGGTAAGCCTTCGCAGCGAACACATCCTCGCCTCCGTTCAGGGGGCGCTGGGCGACGTCTATTCGAAGCTCAGAAAATATCCCGAAGCCGTTCAGGCCTACAAAAAGAATGTCAGTCAACTCGAGACCCTCACCCACTACGGCCCCAATGCGGACATCGAAAGCGAGCTGGCCTACAAGAGGCTGAAGGCGGCCGCCGCCCTGTCGAATGCGGGTCGCCATTATGAAGCGAAGATTCTGGGGACCGGCGCCATTGCGGACTATCTGGCCTGGTCCCAGAGGCCCGGCGTTTCGAGCCCGAGCCCCCGCCTGCTGGGGCTGCTCTATTCGGCCCTCGGCAAACTGGAGCAGGAGGCTGACGATCGGAAGGACGCCTGCCTCAACTTCCGCCACGCCGACACTGCCTGGCGCTCCGCCGACAGCAAGGGCCAGATCACGCCGATCGACGCCAAGGTCATCGCCGCGCTGAAGGCCTCTCTGAACAGATGCAAGGCCGCCGGACGATAGTCCGCGACGTCAGGCGTCCATTCCCACCGCGCCGCGCCGGAAAGCCCGCGTCGAGGGATCGGGATCCGCGTGACCCGTCAGACCCGCTTTTTGCGCCTTCATAGACAGCATGGGCGGTTGAGGTGGAACGGCATGGACATTCGGGCTTTGGTCGCCAAGCTCAACGCCGACAGTCGCGAGGCGCTGGAAACGGCAGCCGGACTTTGCCTGTCCCGGACCCATTACAACGTCGAAATCGAACACTGGCTCGTTCGGCTGATCGAACGGTCGGCGCCGTTCGAGACCCTCCTGCGCGCCGCCGACATCGAGCCCGGCAAGCTGTCCGCAGAGTTGAATCGCGCTCTGGACCGGATGAAGACCGGCAACGGGCGGGCGCCGGCCCTCTCTCCACATCTCGTCCGCCTGATCCGTGAGGCCTGGCTCGTGGCGTCGCTGGAGGGCGGCGAGGCCAGCGTCTCCAGCGGTCACATATTTACGGCCCTGCTTTCTGACGACGACGTCTACCGCGTAATCACCGAGTCAAGCCCGTCCATCGGACGGCTGAACCGTCCAGACGTCTTGGCGCGGATATCTGCGGTCATGGCGGACGTTTCGGCGGACAGCGAAGGCGCCTCCCCCTCAGACTTCGGCGCCGGCGCGGCGACCTCCCAGACCGGGGGCGTGCTCGATAAATTCTGCATCGACCTGACCGCGCGGGCCGCAAAGGGCGAGATCGACCCGGTGCTGGGCCGGGACAACGAGACGCGGCAGATCATCGACATCCTGACCCGCCGACGCCAGAACAACCCCATTCTCACCGGTGAAGCCGGCGTCGGAAAGACGGCCGTGGTTGAGGGCTTCGCGCTCAAGATCGTTGCGGGGGACGTGCCCGACGCTTTGAAGGGCGTGCGCCTGCTGTCCCTCGACCTCGGCCTGTTGCAGGCCGGCGCCGGGGTCCGCGGCGAATTCGAAGGCCGGCTGAAATCGGTCATCGAGGAGATCAAGCGCTCGACCACACCGATCATCGTCTTCATCGATGAAGCCCACACCCTGATCGGCGCCGGGGGCGCTGAGGGTCAGGGTGACGCCGCCAACCTCCTCAAGCCGGCGCTGGCGCGGGGAGAGATGCGGACCATCGCCGCCACCACCTGGGCGGAGTACAAGAAGTATTTCGAGAAAGACCCCGCCCTGGCGAGACGCTTCCAGGTGGTCAAGGTCGAGGAGCCCTCCGTCGAGGACGCGGTCGACATGATGCGCGGCCTGGTGGGGGTTCTGGAAGCGCACCATAAGGTCCGAGTGCTGGATGAGGCGGTGGACGCCTCAGTGCGCCTGTCGCACCGCTACATCTCCGGGCGCCAGTTGCCGGACAAGAGCATCAGTCTCCTCGACACCGCCTGCGCGCGGGTCGCCATGACCCACGCCGCCACGCCCGCCGCCCTCGAGAGCGCCCGGCGCGCCGTTTCAAGCCTCGAAACCCGGCTGAGAATTCTGGGGCGCGAGACGTCTGCGGGCGCGGATCACGCGAAGCTGATCCCTGAGCTGGAACTTGAACTGACCCGCGCTCGACAGACCGAAGCCGAGGTCGAAAGCCGCCTGGTGCGAGAACGGGCGCTCGTCTCGGAACTGTCCGGACTGCGGAAAATCGCGGAGGACGCCGTCGAGGCCGGCGACACAGACGCCGCCGCCGAAGCGCGCCGGTCCATGACGGCCCTGCGCCAGACCCTGACCGAGGTGCGCGGCGAAAGTCCGATGGTGTTCGAACTCGTGGACCGCGAAGCCATCGCCGAAGTGGTGTCCGCCTGGACCGGCATTCCGGTCGGGCGAATGGTCGCCGACGAGATCCGCAACATCCTCGACATCGAGGACATCATGTCCCGGCGGATCCGGGGACAACCCCACGCGCTTTCGGCCATCGCCAAGACGGTCCGGTCCGCAAGGGCGGGCCTGACCGACCCGCGCAAGCCCCTCGGCGTCTTCCTCATGTGCGGCGCGTCGGGGGTCGGCAAGACGGAAACGGCCGTGACGCTGGCGGAAGAGATCTATGGCGGCGCCCAGAACATGACCGTCATCAACATGTCGGAGTTCAAGGAGGAGCATAAGGTCTCGATGCTCGTCGGCTCTCCGCCCGGCTATGTGGGCTATGGCGAGGGCGGTGTGCTGACCGAAGCGGTCCGCCGAAAACCCTTCAGCGTCGTGCTGCTGGACGAAATGGAAAAGGCCCATCCCGGCGTCCAGGACGTGTTCTATCAGGTCTTCGACAAGGGAACCCTGAAGGATGGCCAGGGACGGGACATCGATTTTCGCAACACGCTGATCATCATGACGTCCAATGCCGGCTCCGACCTGCTGGAAAAGCTCTGCGCGGATCCCGAAACCACACCCGAACCCGAGCAACTGGTCGAAGCGTTGAGGCCGGAATTGCTGAAGTCTTTCAAACCCGCATTTCTCGGGCGCGTGGTGGTCACGCCCTATTTCACGCTCTCCCCGGAGGTCATCGGCGAAATCATCGAGCTGAGCCTCGGTCGGTTACGATCGCGGTTTGTCGCCAACTACGGCGCCCCGCTCACCTGGTCGCCAGAGGTGGGCGCCGCAATCTCCGCCCGCTGCACGGAAGCCCAGAGCGGGGCGCGCAACATCGAGAGCATCATCAACCAGACGATCGTTCCCGCCCTTTCGTCGATCATGCTGGCTCGCATGGCCGACGGACAGGACAACGTGGCCGTGAACATCACGTCAAACGCGAACGGAGACTTCTCATACAACCTGGCGCCTCCGCCCGAAAGCGTCCCCGTTTCAACACCTTAGGCGTCACCTGACAGGTTAGACCAGGCCTTTGCGCGCGACGCCCGGTGCGCGCTCAAGCCCGATGAAATGGGCGGCGCTGGATCAAGGAGGCGCACTTGTTGGAACTTATCGGCAGATATCAGGTCCAGGAAAAGATCGGCGAAGGTGCGATGGCGGATGTCTATCGCGCCTATGACCCGAGCATCCGCCGCGCCCTGGCGATCAAGGTGATGAAGTCCCAGTACAGTCGGGAGCCTGAATATGCGTCCCGATTCCTGCGCGAGGCCAAGGCCGCGGGCGCGCTCTCTCACCCGCACATCGCCACCATCTACGACGTGGGCGAGATCAGCGCGCAGCCCTACATCGTCATGGAACTGCTCGAGGGCAAACCGCTCAGCGAACACATGTCGGAAAAAGGCCGACTACCACACGATCAGGTGTTGAAGATCGCGATTCAGCTGGCGGACGCCCTGAACTACGCCCACGGGCTGGGCGTCATCCACCGTGACATCAAACCCTCCAACATCATGCTGTTGCCGGCGAGCGACAGTATCAAACTCGTGGACTTCGGCATCGCCCGGGTCAACGAGGCGGACGGCGTCTTTGACGCGGACCATCTGAAGACGCAGGTCGGCCAAGTCCTCGGCACGCCGCGATACATGAGCCCGGAACAGGCCCTGGGAAAACCCATCGACGGCCGCTCCGACCTTTTTTCGCTGGGCGTGGTCATCTACGAGATGATCACCGGCAAGAAGGCGTTCGGCGGCGCCAGTGCGGCGACCCTCGCCCTCCAGATCACCCAGGAGGACCCCGAGCCCATCGCCAAGGTGGCGCCGGAGACGCCGCGGGGTCTGCAGTTCATCGTCGCCAAGCTCCTGTCCAAGCGCCCGGAGCGCCGGTTCGCCACGGGCGCCCAGGTGGCCGATGCGCTTCGCCGCGAACAGGGCGTTCTGGACGCCGTGATCGCTGACGGTTCCGACCATCGACGGCTGCCCCTGCAGGCCCGGGTCGCCCTCGTCATGACGCTGGTCACCGGGATGGTTCTGGCGGCGACGGTCCTGTTCGTCATCGGCAAACAGGATGACGTGTCCAAGGGACTCGCCCTGACCTCCGGCGCCGCCATGACCAACTTCATCGCCGAGAACATGGCGTTCAAGGCGGTGGACAACGCCACCCTCCCCCCGGAAAAGCAGGACTGGCTCCCGCTGCAGGCCTTCGTGACGGCGGCCGCGGCGGACAAGAACGTCATCGGCATCACCGTCGCCGACACCAACGGGATCGTTCGCGGATCCTCCAAGCCTGAAACCATCGGCTCGACCTATTCCGCGCCGGAGCACGAGACCAAGGAAAGCGGCGGAGGCTTGCAAAGCATCACGCGGTTCGAGCACGACGGAAAGGTGGGTTTCCGCTTCGTCCAACCGATCCTGTACGCCGGCCGCCAGGTCGGCACTGTGGACATGAGCGTGACGCGCAGCGGGCTTGAAGCGGCGTCGCGTCTGACGCGGGTCCTGATGCTGTCCCTGAGCATCGTGGTCATTCTGGTGGTCGGCGCAGCGGCGTGGGTGGGCGCCAACGCCTTCGCCCGGCCGCTGCTGCGGCTGAAGAACGGATTGAACGACGCCGCGGTCGGGGACCTCAACTTCCGCATCTCGCACAACCGGACCGACGAGTTCGGCCAGCTGTTCGATGCGTTCAACCGGCTGACGGCCGCCATGGAGGACCGGCTGAACAACGTCGAAGTCATCGCTCTGGAGACGAGTTCACCGGCCGTTTCCCAGCCCAACCTGCAACGGCGGTTCGAGCCCGAGCCGCGTCCGGACGACGCGTCCTCACCGTTTGCGGCGCCGGCGGAACCCGCCGCGAGCGTTCCAGCAGCGTCCCCGGCGGTCGAGGACGGACCCCAAGGCGGGCCTTCGGGCGCATCAGAGCCCGGCGTGTCGGTTCGTCCGGACCTGGACGAAGCCCCCGCGAGTCCAGCGCCAATCCCGCCGCAGTCCTCTGAAATGAACGACAAGACCGTCATCGAGATCAGCCGTGACTCCAGCCACACTGCCTGAGGGATCCGGAGCCGCCATCGCGCTGACGGGCCTGATGCTCCTGTTGTCGTCCTGTGCGTCCTTTGAGCGCCCCGCCCCTCGCCCGCCGGTTGCGACCGTGACGCCCGGAACCGAGATCGCTCGGGATGAGGGTTTTGTCTGGCTGAGCGCCCGGGAGGGCGACACAGAAGATACGATCAGCCAGACCGTCTTCGGCGACATGCTCCATGGCCAGCGGGTGAAGCCCGCGACGGCGGCGGACGGGCCCGCGCTCAAGGCGGGGGACCCGGTCGCCGTGTCGCTCAAGCCCATTCATCTCTGCGGACCTGCGGCCGGAGGAGACGACGGGGTCACAATCCTCACCTACCACCGGCTCGCGCCGCGCAATCCGTCCCGGACGAAGATGATCGTCACGTCTGAGCAGTTCAAAGCCCAGATGCGGTATCTGGTCGAAAATGGCTATCACGTCGTGCCGCTTCGCTTATTTGAGGCATATCTGTCCGGCAAGGACGATCTCCCGTCCAAATCTGTGGTGATTACGTTTGACGACGGCTATCGATCCCTTCTCACCGAGGCGGCGCCGGAACTGGAACGTCGGAAGCTGCCCGCCACCGTCTTCGTGTATCTGGACTTCATCGGGTCACCGGACGCCCTGTCATTTACAGATCTGCACCAGTTGGCGGCGGACGGGCTGATCGATGTGCAGTACCACTCGAAAACGCATCAAGACCTGACCATCGTGCGGCGGGACGACACCAGCGACACACGGCGTCGTCGGCTCAGTCAGGAATTCGCCTCTGACGCCGTCCTCGCGCGCCGGGCCGGAATCGCCCCGTCCGTCTATTTCGCGTTTCCCTACGGCGCCGCGGACCTGCGCGTTCTCAAGACGATGGAGGATGAGGGGCGGTGGCGACTGGGCCTGACCGTGCTTCCGGGTCAGGAAACGTGCTGGGCGGACCCGAAACTGTTGCGCCGCACGATGGTGTTCGGGACGGACAGTCTTGCGGAGTTCGTGGGCAAGCTGGCCCTGCGCCCACGGCCGCCGTCCAAATGAACACTGTTTTCAAGCTGCTGTTTTCGCTGGGATGTGTCGTCATGGCGCTGACGGCCTGCGCTGAAAAAACCACCCCCGACCTGACGTCCGGTCACGGCGCGAACATCCCACGCCAGCAGGCGCACTCAGACGCCCTGGCCCAGGCGGACCTGAACCGGCGGAACGGACATGTCGCCGAGGAATTGATGTGGCTTCGGGCGGCAAAAGTCGTTTCCGACAGCCCCGCGATCGAGCAGCAGCAGATTGAAGAGCTGCAAAAGCGGTCGGCCCGCGAGGCTGAACGCAAATTCAACGAGGGCCAGGATCTCCAGAAGCGGGGCCTCCTCATGGAAGCGGCAAAGGCCTATGAAGACGCGCTTCGCCTCGATCCCGAGTCCGCCCCCGCCCGCCAGGCCTTGCGGCGACTGGACCGTGCAGCCAAGCTTCGCGCCATCGCCCACGGCGGGGGCGGCGGGCCACCGCACCCCTGAAAGACCCCGCCCCGCCTAGCGGCCGCCGCCGGCTTTCCGGGCGCGCTCGGCGTGAACGACGTTCATTTCAAACGACGCAAGGCTGGCGTCGAAATTTTCGCGGCACTTGACCACGGCTTCAAGCGCCACCTGGCTGCAGGCGTCCTGCCGGGCGTTGCTCCACTCCTGCGAACAGGAGGAGGCCAGCGTCGCCGCGATCGCGGACGGCGCAGGCTTTCCGTTATCAATGTGCTGCGCCTGAGCCAGCGAACAGGACGCCCAGGTTTGCAGCGCCGACCTTGGTCCCTCCGGGCGACGGGGCGTCCGGGCGGCGGCCAGCAGCGTGGACGCGGCCGGGCCGAAAGCGACCCTCGCCACCTCCCCGTCCGAGAGCTGAAAAGTCCCGGCGCCAGACAGTCCGCCGGGCGCGCGCGTGACCGTCGCCACGCCATTCCGGCCGTCGCTGCAGACCGCCGGAATCGATACCGTTGGCGTGTTATCTGCAGGATTGTAGACGCCCGAACAGCTCATCCTGTCACCGGTGACGGAAAAATGTCCTCCGGTGAAATCGGCTGTGGTCGCGCCCCGTAGGATCTGCCCATTTGGCTCAAGGACGACCAGCGTTTCCTGGATCGCACACCCTGCGAGGACCAGCACCGCCAAGAGCATCAAACAACAAATAGAACGCTTCATCGTGTCACGCCCCAGCCTTCAACATCTTTTTTCAGACATACATAGTACCAATCTTGCGGAACGATCACAATTTCACACTTCGAATATCGAACAAAATTGAATTAAATTTGCTATTTTTGGCGGCTGTTCGAATTTTCGCAGTCAAAACCTTTTGCTGAAATCGCTCCAAGTCCGAATTCATTGTCCTTATCACGACTGGAAAGCCCTCCGCTCCTGAGTGGCGCAGGGCGCACCGGGACGGTGACCCGAACTTCACCGGCTTTTCGCTTTCCCCTGTGTGGTGGTCTTTGCTGAGACGCGGCGGAAATTGTCGCCGTCAATCTGTCTTCGACCCCCGTCATGCGTCACCCGCAGACCGGCAGATCCGGCGAGCGTCTTTCAGCGCCAGGCTGCTCAGGCGGCTCGGCTTTCGTGTATGAGGCCGCAATCTATCAAGCCGGCGCCTTTCAAGAGTGACGCAGATGATATCCCGAACATCCAGATGGCATGTCGCCCTTGGGGCTGGGGCGCTGCTCGGCTTGACGGCTTGCACCTACACCGTTCCGGCCGGAAACGTGACGCTGCCCCAGGCGCCGGAAAAACGCCCTGCGCCCTACACTCAGCCGTCCGCCCCGCCCGCCGACGTCAAGGGGTCCCTGAAGCACGCTCTGGACCTGCTCGAAAAAGGCGATGAAATTAATGCACGCATTGAATTGCAGGCTGTGCTCCGTGACGATCCAAACAATAATCTTGCGAAGAAATTGATTGGGGAAATTACTCAAGATCCAAAATCTTCGCTTGGAATAAAGAGCTTTTCTTATGTCATTCAGCCCGGAGAAACACTGTCGTCACTGGCGGAGAAATTTCTCGGTGACAAGTTCCTATTCTACTCCCTTGCTAAATATAACGATATCCTCGTCCCCTCCCGATCTGAAGCTGGCCAGACAATTCAAATTCCCGGTGTTGCGAAGACCGTAGAGCCAAAGCGCGCGGCCCCGCCACAGCCCCATCGGGAACCCGCTCAGGCCACTCGGGATCCGGGGCCCGCGAGCCGGGACCCCGCCGAGGCGAAAAAATTGCGGGCTAGAGCCTTGGTCTTGATGAGCACGGGCGCCGCCGGTGAAGCCGCTGCACTGTTGAAGCAGGCCCTGACCCTCGACCCCGGCAACGCCCTCATTGCAACCGATCTCGAAAAAGCGCAGCGGATCCAAGGGACAGCGCATTAAGCGCCTG
>CAINOV010000281.1 GCA_903851655.1 uncultured Caulobacterales bacterium | reverse complement strand
GACTATGCCAGCATGACCATTTCCGACGACGTGGCGACCCAGGCCCGGCAGTGCTTCCGCAACATCGAAGAGGCCCTGCGCAAGGCGGGGGGCGACCTGTCCCACCTGGTGCGGGTGCGTTACTATCTGACCGACGGAGCGGACTTCGAGGTCCTGGCCCCGATCTTCGGCGAATTCTGCGGTGCGGCCAGGCCGGCGGCCACGGCGCTGGTCTGCGGGCTGGTGGACGCGCGGATGAAGATCGAGATCGAGGTCGACGCCCGCATTCCCCGCGACCCCAAAACAGCCTAGTCTGCGCGCCTCAACCTGGGGAGGCCTCATCGCCATGCTCGTCAGCACCACCAACGACCTTACCGGCTATCGCGTCGTGCGCCATGTGGGCCTTGTCCGCGGGGTCACCGTCCGCTCCCGCAGCGTGATCGGCAATTTCGCCGCGGGCATCCAGTCCATCTTCGGCGGCAACATCACCATCTACACCAAGCTGGCGGAGCACGCCCGCGCCGAGGCCTACCAGCTCATGGCCGCCCATGCGACGGAGATGGGCGCCAACGCCGTGCTGGCCATGCGCTATGACGCCAACGAGATCATGGAGGGCATCACCGAGGTCCTCGCCTACGGCACCGCCGTGGTGGTGGAGCCCGCGTGACCGGCCCGACCTGGGACCCGGACCAGTACCAGCGCTATCGCGGCTATCGGGACCGCCCGGCCCTCGACCTGATGGTCCAGCTGCCCGGCGATCTCGAGCCGGCGACGATCTGGGACCTGGGCTGCGGCACGGGGGAGCACGCCGCCGTGCTGGCGGCGCGGCATCCCAACAGCACCGTCTACGGCCTCGATTCCAGCGCCGACATGCTGGAGCGGGCGCAACAGACCCGGGCGCGGGTGACCTGGGTCCATGCGGGAATCGAGGACTTCGCGCCGGAGGTCCCGCCGGACCTGATCTTCACAAATGCGGCCCTGCAGTGGGTGGGGGGGCACGAGGCCCTGTTCCCCCGGCTGGCGGGGCTGCTGGCGCCGGGCGGCGTGTTCGCCTGCCAGATGCCCATGAGCTTCGCCGAGTCCTGGCACCATGTGATGCGCGAGGTGGCCGAGACCGGCCCCTGGGCGCCGCGGATGCGCGACGTGCGCGGGGTGCAGCCGGTGCTGCCGGTGGCGGAGTATCACCGTCTGCTGGCCCCCTTCGGCGAGACCGACATCTGGACCACCACCTATCTGCACGAGCTCACGGGGGAGGATCCGGTGGTGGACTGGATGAAGGGCACGGGCCTGCGACCCTATCTGTCCCGCCTGCCCGATCCGGCGGAGCAGGCGGCGTTTCTCGCCGCCTACGCCGCGGCCCTGCGGCCGTTGTTCCCGCCGCAGCCCGACGGGGTGACGCTGTTCCCCTTCCCGCGGCTGTTCCTGATGCTGCGGCGGGGGGGCGATTGATCCTGACGGAGGTTCCCGGGTCTTCGCCCGGGAATGACAGCTAATTTTGTATTTTTATCAGTCGTCAGTCCCGCCCTTGAG
>CAINOV010000280.1 GCA_903851655.1 uncultured Caulobacterales bacterium | reverse complement strand
GGCTGCCGGCGCCGGCGCCGGCGCGGGCGACGAGGGCAAGGCCCTGTACGCCACCGCCCTGGCCCAGCTCCAGGCCAACGATCCCAAGGCCCTGCCGACCCTGATCCGGGCCGCGGGAGTGGGCTATCCGGCGGCGGAATTCCACCTCTCGAAGATCTATGAGCGGGGCGGCGCCGGCCAGACGGCGGACCTGGTCAAGGCCCGCATGTGGGCCGAGCGCGCGGCCAAGGCCGGGGTGCCCGAGGCCATGTTCAATCTCGGCCTGTTCATGTACGAGGGCCAGGGCGGCCCGCCGGACCTGCCCGGCGCGGCGGACTGGTTCACCCGCGCCGCCAAGCTCGGCCTGAAGGACGCCCAGTACAACCTGGCCCGGCTGTACGAGAACGGCTACGGCGTGACCCAGAACTTCAGCCTGGCCTATCAGTGGTATCTGGTGGCGGCCGATGTCAGCGGGGACAAGGAAGCCCACGCCGACGCCGATCGCCTGCGCCCGACCCTGACCGTCGAGGGCCGCAAGACCGCCGAGCGCTTCGCCCAGACCTTCCGCCCGGAACCGGCGACGGCCTACGCCTCGGCTCCGACCACCGGCAAGGTCGCCGCCGCGCGCTAGGTCTCAGCCGTTCCAGGCTCCGCCCACCAGGGCGGCGAACAGGATCAGGCCGGCGTCCCGGTTGGAGCGGAACAGGGTCAGCGCCAGCGCCCCGTCCGCCGGCTGCAGCCGCCGCGCCTGCGACGCCAGCTGCCAGCCATAGAGGATGACCATCACCAGGAACAGGTTGCTGAGCCCGGCCATGGCCCCCGCCGCGGCGGCCAGGACGAAGGCGGCGAGGTAGAACCCCGCCACCCCCGGCCGCACCCACCCGCCCAGCCGCCGGGCGGAGGAGCGCACCCCCACCAGGGCGTCGTCCTCCACGTCCTGCAGGGCGTAGATGGTGTCGTAGCCCAGGGTCCAGAACACGCCGCCCGCATAGAGCAGCACCGGCGGCAGGCCGAGGCGTCCCGCCGCCGCGGCGAAGCCCAGCAGCGCCCCCCAGTTGAAGGTCAGGCCCAGCCAGGCCTGCGGCCACCAGGTGATCCGCTTCATGAACGGATAGGCGGCCACCAGGGCGAGCGACGCCACCCCCAGCCCGATGGCCAGGGGCGTCAGGCTGAGCAGGATGACGAGCCCCAGGGCGCAGCAGACACCGATGAAGGCGAAGGCGCCCTTGACGCTGACCTCGCCGCTGGCCACGGGCCGAGCGGCGGTTCGCGCCACCTGCCGGTCGATGTCCCGGTCGACAATGTCGTTATAGGCGCAGCCCGCCGCGCGCATGGCCAGCGCGCCCACGGCGATCTTGGCCAGCAGGACCAGGTCCGGGCCATGGCCCTGCATCGCCGCCGCCAGCGCCGCCCCCTGCCAGCCGGGCAGCATCAAAAGCCACGTCCCCGCCGGCCGGTCGAACCGGCCGAGCTTCAGCCACGGCCGCCAGCCGACGGGGGCGAAGCGGTCCACCCAGTTGTCCGGGGCCGCGTCGGGCAGGGGGGCGTGGGCGGCGGGGGCGGTCTGGCTCATGGCGTCCTTGATAGGGCGCCGAAAAGCTCCGGCAAAGGCGCCTCTGGACAAGCGGCGCCGGAGCGGTGACATCTGGCCCATGGCCGCCGCCCCCTTTCCGCCCCCCGCCGCCGATCCCCACGCCCTGGAGCGGGGCGCCGTGCTGACGCCGCGGTTCGACGCCGCCGGCCTGATCTGCGCCATCGCCCAGCACGCCGATACGGGCGAGGTGCTGATGCTGGCCTGGATGAACGCCGAGGCCCTGCGCCTGACCCTGGAGACCGGGGTGGCGCATTACTGGAGCCGCACCCGCCAGAGCCTGTGGAAGAAGGGCGAGACCTCCGGCCAGCTGCAGCTTGTGGCGGAGCTGCGGGTGGACTGCGACCAGGACGCCGTGCTGCTGAAGGTCCGGCCCCAGGGGGACGGGGGCGCCTGCCATGTGGGGTTCCGCTCCTGCTTCTACCGGGTGGCGGAGGGCGGCGACCTGGTGGAGCGGCCTTGACCGGCGACCCCGATCCGGACGCGGACGAACTGGCCGCCGACGCGGCGGAGGTCCTGGCCGTGACCCTGGACGGCCGGGCCGACGGCGCCCGCCTGGACCGGGCCCTGGCCGAGGCGGCGCCGCAGCTGTCCCGGGCCCGCATCCAGGCCCTGATCGCCCAGGGCGCCGTGCGCCGGGGGGACGGCGCGCCGGTGCTGCGGGGGTCGGAGGCCGCCGCCGCCGGCGAGGTCTACGAGATCTGGGTTCCCGCCCCGGTGGCCGCCACGCCAGGCCCGCAGGCCCTGCCCCTGACCGTGCTGTTCGAGGATGCGCATCTGATCGTGGTGGACAAGCCCGCCGGCATGGCCGCCCATCCCGCCCCCGGCACGCCGGACGGCACCCTGGTGAACGCCCTGCTGCACCATTGCGGCGCCAGCCTGTCCGGGATCGGCGGCGTGGCGCGGCCGGGGATCGTCCACCGGCTGGACAAGGACACCTCCGGGGTGATGGTGGCCGCCAAGACCGACGCAGCCCACCAGGGCCTGTCCCGCCTGTTCGCCGCCCATGACATCGCGCGGGTCTATCTGGCCCTGACCCGGGGCGCGCCGCAGCCGGCGTCCGGCACGGTGACCACCCGGATCGGCCGCCACCCCGCCGACCGCAAGAAGATGGCCGTGCTCCGCGCCGGCGGGCGGGAGGCGGTGACCCACTACGCCGTGGACCGGAGCTTCGCCGGCGGCCTGGCCTCCCGGGTGCGCTGCACGCTGGAGACCGGCCGCACCCACCAGATCCGCGTGCATCTGGCGCACAAGGGCGCGCCGGTGCTGGGGGATGCGGTCTATGGCGCCTCGCCCCCCGCCGCCCCCGTGCGCGCCGCCCTCGCCGCCTCCGGCCTGGCGCGGCAGGCCCTGCACGCCGCGGTGCTGGGCTTCGTCCATCCGGTGACGGGAGAGCGCCTGCGCTTCGAGACCCCCCTGCCCCCGGACATGGCCGCGCTGGAGTCGGCGCTGGGGGCGGTGTGAGGAGTTGAACGAGGTTCCCGGGTCAAGCCCGGGAATGACATGGATCTTAAAACATAAGACGAGCTGTCATTCCCGCCCTTGAGGCGGGAACCTCCGTCCGGAGGTGGAGCTAAATCCGGATCAAGGTTCCCGGGTCTTCGCCCGGGAATGACATGGATTTTAAAACATAAGACGAGCTGTCATTCCCGCCCTTGAGGCGGGAAACT
>CAINOV010000279.1 GCA_903851655.1 uncultured Caulobacterales bacterium | reverse complement strand
TGTTTTTATCAGTCGTCATTCCCGCCCTTGAGGCGGGAACCTCTATCAAGGTGTGGCGCTAAATCCGGCGCAAGGTTCCCGGGTCTTCGCCCGGGAATGACGACTCATTTTGTGTTTTTATCAGTCGTCATTCCCGGCCCTGAACCGGGTCCCCCCCTAGCGCGCCGGGTTGCAGCCCTGCACGAAGCCCACTGCGCTCTCCAGCATCTGCAGCCGCGTCTCGCTGGAGGACAGCCAGTGGTCCTCGCCCTTCAGCTCCACCAGCTGCGCGGGATGGCCCGCGGCGCGCAGGGCGTCGGCCATGCGGCGGCTCTGGTCGATGGGCACGACGGTGTCGTCGCGGCCGTGGATCATCAGCACCGGAACCGTCGCGGCGGCGGCGTGCGTCACCGGCGAGATCGCGTCCAGCCGCGGATCATTGTCAGTCTTGACGTTGAGGAATTCCCGCCAGTAGCGCGACCCCAGGGACTGGGAGCTGCCCAGGGCCTTTTCCCGCAGGAAGCTCATCTGCCGGCGCATGTCCGCCGGGCCGGAGACGGCCACGGCGCAACGATAGATCCCGGTCTGCAGGGTCACCCCCGCCAGGGCCGCATAGCCACCATAGGACGCCCCCATGATCGCCACATGGGCCGGGTCGATGGTTCCGGCCTTCGCCAGCCAGGCCACGCCGTCGGACAGGTCGGTCTGCATCTTCCCGCCATATTCCCCGTAGCCGGCCTCGAGGAAGCGCAGCCCGAACCCGTCGGATCCGCGAAACTGCGGCTGCAGCACCGCATAGCCGCGGGAGGCCAGGGCCTGGGACCACCAGTCGAAACCCGGCTCGTCCCGGGCGAAGGGACCGCCATGGGGCAGGACGATCAGGGACAGCCCCCTGGCCGGCCGGTCGACGGGCAGGGTGAGATAGGCGGGAATCTCGAGCCCGTCCGCCGCCGGGTAACGCACCACCGTCTGTTGGGCGATCTGATCCGGCGGGATGTGCGCGTAATAGTCGGTGACGAAGGCGGCGGCGTGGGTCTTGCGCTCGACGCGGTAGACGGCGTAGCCCCATTTCGGGCCGTCCACGCTGACCAGCAGGCTCCCCCGGTCGGCGGACATGGAGACGAACGCGACGTCCGCCCCCTCGAACGCCTTGACCGTGGCGCGCCACAGCAGGTCGTCCTCGGGCGTCAGGAACCGGTAGCTGCGCCGCTCCAGGCCCAGGGCTTCCGTGGCCAGGGCCACACGGGTGGGGCCGTCCACCACCAGGGCGCCCTGGGACAGCTCCTCCGGCTGGTCCCGCCATTCGCCCGTCGCCACGTCGATCCGGCTCAGATGCGGCTCACCGATGACGCCGCTGTTCACATAGATCGCCGCGCCATCGGCGGTGACGCCGGCGAACCTGGGATAGCCGGTCCGGTCGACGCCGGACCGGACCTTGCGCAGACGCCCCTTCTCGGGGCCGGCCAGGACCGTCCAGGCGCCCGTGTTCAACTCATAGTCGATCCGGCCGATCACCTGGCCGGTGGGCGACACGGCCAGGTCCGTGGTCGACGGTCCCCCCAGATACAGCAGCCGGGCCCGCCTTTCGCTGGCGTCGAACAGGGTGAGAACGCCCTGGTGATTGACGATGGCCATGCCCAGCACATCGATGCGCCGGGTCCCGTCGGGCTTCAGCGACACGGTGGGCTGACGGCTCAGGGTGTTCATCGTCTCGAGGCTGGAGTCGAGCCCGGTGAGCCCCGCGCCCAGAAGGGGCCGCGCCTCCCGCGTCTTGATGTTGATCTCGGTGCCGAAGAAATACTCGCTCTTCGGATTGAGCAGCTCCATCGCCTCCGCCGTCTTCGAGGCGGTCAGGATCAGCCGGTCCTCGTCCACCCACAACAGGTCGCGGACCTTGGCCGGCGGCAGCGGCGTCCGCGACACCACGGTCTGGCCGACGGCGTTCCAGACCTGCAGCTCGCTCCTGCCGCCGTCGCGGACGATGAATCCGACCCGGGCGCCGCTCGGGGACAGGCGGATCAGGGAGATGTTCGGCAACTCCCCGTAGGCCGACAGGGGCGGCGGCGGGGCGGGCGGCGGGGCGGGCGGCGCGGCCGACGCCAGGACCGGCGCCGCCGCCAGCATCGCCATCGCTGCGGCCATGGCGCGCAGCCTCGTCGCCAGACTGATCATGCATCCCCCCCAAACTTG
>CAINOV010000278.1 GCA_903851655.1 uncultured Caulobacterales bacterium | reverse complement strand
GTCGTTCAGATAGCCCTTCCGCCCGGCCGGATGGTGGTCCCAGTGCGACCGGGCCAGCCACCAGCGCACCACGGTCATGATCGCCAGGATCGAGACCGAGACCAGGGTCAGGGCGATCCCGCCGAGGACCGGGTTCACCGGTCCACCTCTCCGAACACGATGTCCAGGGAGCCCAGCACCGCGGACACGTCCGCCAGCATGTGTCCCCGGGTCATCCAGTCCAGCGCCTGCAGGTGGGAATAGCCCGGCGCGCGGATCTTGCAGCGATAGGGCTTGTTGGTGCCATCGCCCACCAGATAGACGCCGAATTCGCCCTTGGGCGCCTCGACCGCCGCATAGACCTCGCCCGCGGGAACGTGGAAACCCTCTGTATAGAGCTTGAAGTGGTGGATCAGCGCCTCCATCGAGCGCTTCATCTCACCCCGGCGGGGCGGCGTGTACTTGGAATTCTCCAGCAGGACCGGGCCCTTGTGCTTGTCCAGCAGGTCCAGGCACTGGTGCATGATCTTCACCGACTGGCGCATCTCCTCCATCCGGACGAGATAGCGGTCATAGCAGTCGCCGTTCTTGCCCAGGGGGATGTCGAAGTCGAGGTCGGCATAGATCTCGTAGGGCTGGGCCTTGCGCAGGTCCCAGGCGATGCCCGAGCCCCGCAGCATCACGCCGGTGAAGCCCCAGGCATAGGCCTCGTCCTTCGTGACCACGCCGATGTCCACGTTGCGCTGCTTGAAGATGCGGTTCGGGGTGATCAGGTTGTCTATGTCGTCCAGCAGGCGGGGAAATTCGGAGCACCAGCGGCGGATATCGACGATCAGCTCCGGCGTCAGGTCCTGGTGGACGCCGCCGGGGCGGTAGTAGTTGGCGTGCAGCCGGGCTCCGGACGCGCGCTCATAGAAGATCATCAGCTTCTCGCGCTCCTCGAAGCCCCAGAGCGGCGGCGTCAGGGCGCCCACGTCCATGGCCTGGGTCGTCACGTTCAAGAGATGGCTGAGAATCCGGCCGATCTCGTCGAACAGCACCCGGATGATCTTGGCGCGATACGGGACCTCGATTCCAGCCAGCTTCTCGATGGCCAGGACGAAGGCGTGTTCCTGGTTCATCGGCGCCACATAGTCGAGGCGGTCGAAATAGGGCGTGTTCTGCAGATAGGTGCGGGCTTCCATCAGCTTCTCGGTGCCGCGGTGCAGCAGGCCGATGTGCGGATCGACCCGCTCCACCACTTCCCCGTCCAGTTCCAGCACCAGGCGCAGCACGCCGTGGGCCGCCGGATGCTGGGGGCCGAAATTGATGTTGAACTTCCGCAGGCGGGTTTCCTCGCCGTCGGCGCTGATCACGTTTCCCTGAGGGGTGTCCACGGCCGGGGGAGTCTCACTGGCCATTGATGATCTGCTCCGCTTCATACTTCCGGATCATGTCGCTTTCCGCCTCGCTGCGGGTCGTCAGCGCCACCAGCAGTCCCGCCAGCAGCAGGACGACGCCGAAGCTGACGACCACGAAGGTCGACACGTCCCATTTGTGATTGATCGCCGCATAGGAGGTGGGAATGGCCAGCAGGACCGACGCGGCCCCGATCAGGGCGCTGCGCAGCTCCACCGCATCCATCCGCCGGATGGTGGAGCCCACCGCCAGCGCCACCACCCCCACCATGATGGCGATGCCCAGATCCTGGGTGGCCACCTGGGAGATTTCCGGCGCCCGGGTGAACCAGCCGGTCAGCCGGATGCCGATGGTCATCAGGAACGCTGTGGAAAAGGTCAGCAGAAAGAACGCGGTCGCCGACCGCAACGCCTGTCTGGTCACAAACATTCCCTACCCCCCGGCTTTTTCATCGCCGGGGAGAACGTACTGAGCCCCCTCCCACGGCGACAGGAAATCAAAGGCGCGGTACTCCTGAACCAGCTTGACCGGTTCATAGACCACGCGCTTGAGCTCTTCGTCCCAGCGCACCTCGACATAGCCCGTCATCGGGAAGTCCTTGCGCAGGGGATGTCCGTGGAAGCCGTAGTCCGTGAGGATGCGGCGCAGATCCGGGTGGCCCGAGAAGAACACCCCGTACATGTCGAAGGTTTCCCGCTCGAACCAGTCGGCGCAGGGGTGGACCGGCGTGATCGACGGGACGGGGGTGTCCTCGTCGGTCTGCACCTTCACCCGCAGCCGGACGTTCTTGGTGTAGGAGATCAGCTGATAGACCACGTCGAAGCGCAGCGGGCGCTCGGGATAGTCCACGCCGCACAGGTCCGTCAGCTGGGTGAAGCGAAACGCCGGATCGTCCCGCAGCAGCCGCAGCAGCTCCACCACATGATCGATGGTGGAGAGGACCGTCAGCTCCTC
>CAINOV010000277.1 GCA_903851655.1 uncultured Caulobacterales bacterium | reverse complement strand
GGAGGGGCGCGCGTCCTTCGGACCTGCGGGGTGTCCGGACGGAGGTTCCCGGGTCTTGGCCCGGGAATGACGACGACTTTTGTATTTTCAACGGTCATCATTCTCGGCCTTGAGCCGAGAACCTCCATCAAGCCGTGGCGCTATATCCGGACCAAGGTTCCCGGGTCTTCGCCCGGGAATGACAGGGATCAAATTGAATAAATAGCTGTCATTCCCGCCCCTGAGGCGGGAACCTGGTTCCGGACCTACCGCCAGCCGCCGCCCAGGGCCTCGATCAGGCTGACGCTGGCCACCAGCCGGGCGCGCTGGGTGGAAAGGGCGCTCTGCGCCGCCGACAGGCTGGTGTTCTGGGCCTGGATGACCACCGAATAGTTCACCGTGCCCGACCGGTACTGGTTCAGCGCAATGGCCTCCGCCGCCCTGGCGTCGGCCACGGCCTGGGTGCGATACTCCGCCTCGGCCTCCAGGGTGCGCAGGGCCGCGATCTGGTCCTCCGCCTGCTGGAAGGCGGTGAGCACGGCCTGGCGGTAGTCGGCCACCCGCTGCTGGTAGACGGACTTGGCGCTGCGCACATTGGCCTCGCGGGCGCCGAAGTCGAAGATGTTCTCCGCCGCGCTGGCGCCATAGGCCCAGCTGGAGGTGGCGGACCTGAACAGGTCCCGGGTCCGCGCCGCCGCCGTGGTGTCGGAGGCCGACAGGGTCACGGTGGGGAAGTAGGCGGCCTTGGCCACGCCGATCCCGGCGCTGGCCGCCGCCGCCGCCCGCTCCGCCGCCGCCACGTCGGGCCGGCGCTGCAGCAGGGTGGCGGCCAGGTTCAGGGGCGCCACCGGCGTGGTCTGGGGCATGGGGGCGGGCGCCAGGGCGAAGCTCTGCGGCGTCTGGCCCACCAGCACGGCGATGGCGTGCTCCAGCTGGGCGCGGGCGGTGTCCACGTCGATCAGGCTGGCCTCAGCCGTCTCCAGCTGGGTGCGGGCGGTGATCACGTCCCCCCGGGCGGCGACGCCGGACCGGTACTGGTTCTCGGTGAGGGTCAGGGCCTTCTTGTCATTGGCCACGGTCTCGGCCAGCAGGTCCTTCTGGGCGTCGGTGGCGCGGAGCTGGAAATAGTCGCTGGCCAGCGTCGCCTGCAGGGACAGGCGGACATTGGCCAGGTCCGCGGCGCTGGCCTGGGCGGTGGCGCGGCCCTGCTCCACCTGCCGGCGGATCTTGCCCCACAGGTCCACGGTCCAGGAGGCGTCCACCGCGGCGGAATAGCGGGTCGGGACCGAGGTCGTGAAATTGCCCCCCGTTGAGCTGGCCCCCGTCGAATTGGCCCCCTGGCCGCCGGTCTTCTGGCCGGACGCGCTGGCCGACAGGGCGGGGAAGAAGCCCGCCTCGGTCTGCGCCAGGGCGTCGCGGGCCTGCTTGTAGGCCTGCAGCTGGCCCGCCAGGGTCTGGTTGGAGGCGGCCAGCCGCTGCTCCAGATCGTCCAGCACCGGGTCGTGATAGGCCGACCACCAGGCGCCGCGGTCGATGGCGTCCATCGGCGTGGCCGGCGTCCAGCCGTCGGCCTCCTTGAAGGCG
>CAINOV010000276.1 GCA_903851655.1 uncultured Caulobacterales bacterium | reverse complement strand
GCCGGCCGATGGCCCGTCTGCGTCCGATCCCTCCGGCCTCCGCCGGGGGGATCGTGTCCGCGCCCTCCCCGTTGAGTGTCTGTGAGGCTCCCATGTCGTCCCCCCCTGCTCCCCGGCAGACGCACAACCGTCCCGCGCCCCTCGACGACGATCCGCCGGGGGAGGAAACCTACCTTGTGGTCCGGCACGAGGATGGCTTCGCCTATGCGGCGAAGGGAACCCTGTCGGAAACCTTCGCCACCCACGCACGCGCCGTGGAGGCCGCGCGCCAGGCGGCGGCGGCGCAGAGGGTCCCCGGCCAGACCGTGCAGATCCGCTACGAGACGTCGGAGGGGGTCTGGCTGACGGAGCGGTCCGATGGCCGCGACCGTCCCGTCACCGCCCTGGACGCGTGAGAGGCCCGCTGCGAGGCCCGGACCGGCGTCGCGGCGGGGCCCTGGGCGCACAAAAAAAACCGCCCGGCGCAGGGTTGCGCCGGGCGGCTGATCTCAGACCCTGAGGCCTGTGGTCTAGTGCCGGTAACGGATCCCGGCGAAGAAGTAGCGACCGAGGTCGTAGCCGGCGTCGGCATTGCTGCCCTGCACCAGACCCAGCGGCGGAAGGTCGCCGAACAGGTCGTTGATGCCGCCGAAGACCTGGAACCCTTCCAGCTTGCCGCCGAAGTTGTAACGGGCGGCGATGTTATGCAGGAACTTGGCTTCGGCCACCGGATAGTTGTTCGATTCCGAGCCATCGGCCTGGGTGGCGTCGCGGCTGTAACGGTCCGCGCGGCCCAGGTAGCGGACCTGCCAGGACAGTTCCAGCGGCCCCTGACGATAGGCGGTGTTGAACAGGGCCCGCAGCGCGGGCACGTCCCCCGCCGCGCCAGTGATGGCGCCTTCCTGCACGTGGAACTGGGTGAGGTTGGTCTGGAACGGGTAGTTCCGGAGTTCGATCACATAGTTCGCATCGAGGGTGAAGGTGAACCGACCGCCGCTGGACTTGAAGTCGCCGGGCAGCGGAAGCAGGGCCGGGACGTCCGTATAGTAGTTGGCCTGGAATTCGACGCCGGAGGTATATTCCTTCGCCGCGTTGACGTAGGTCGTCTCGACGAAGTTGATATTGCCGGTCGAGGAGCTCCGCGTGAACAGAGAGCAGTATTGCGGGTTCAGGCCGGCCGAGTTGTTGTAGCAGTTGTTGATGATGTCCTGTGCGGCCACCTGCGTGATCGCGTTCTTGATGAGGATCGAATAGTAATCGACCGTCAGGGACAAATGCGGCACCATCGGCGGCTGAACCACGACGCCGCCCGTGTAGCTGAGCGACTTTTCCGGATCCAGCTTGGGGTTGCCGGAGGTCTGGCCGACGATCGAGGCGTTCAGGTTCGACCGGAACCCGGTCGGCACGCCCGCGGCGGCGCAGTTCTTCGCATAGTTCACGTTGCCGGTGATGTTGGTCGCATCGCACGGGTCGGTGACGTTGAAGTAGCTGGGCGAGACCGGGGAGAAGGCTTCGGTGATGTTCGGCGCCCGCACGGCGAGGGCCGTCGTGCCGCGGAACTTCATCCAGGTGGTCGGACCGTAGACGAAGCTCCACTTGCTGGCGCCGACGCCGCCGACGGTGGAGTAGTTGCCACCGCGATAGGCCACATCGAAGGACAGCTCGTCGAGGCCGAGGCCCTTGTGCTTGAACACCGGAATGCCGACTTCGCCATAATATTCGTAGACGTTGAACCCGCCGGCGGAGTTGACGACGATGCTGTCCGTCGCGCCGCTGAGAATGAACGGATCGTTCTTCTCATAGGTCCGCTCCTGGCGGTATTCGCCGCCGGCCGCGATGCTGATCGGGCCGCCCTGGAGGGTGAAGAACCGGCTCGAGTCCGCCGTGAAGTTCAGGTTCGCGTCTTCCTGCGACAGATAGTCCCGCACCAGGTAGTTGGCGAAGGAGTAGGCGTAGGCCGCGGCGGAGTTCTGCGAGCCAAACAGGTTGAACGGCACGCAGGCGGCGTTGTTGGTCGTCGTCGGCGCCGTGTAGCCCGCGCCCTGGGCGGACGGCACATTGACGCGGCAGGCGGCCTTGCCCGTCGCCGGGTCGATGACCGAATCCACCGCGGCGGCGAAGTTGCCCGTCGTCAGGCTGCCGAAGTTGTCGGTGTGGCTGGCCGTCTGACCGTAGTTCAGGGCGCCGTCCCACTTCACATTGGCGATCTTGACGTCGAAGTCGCCGTCCAGCTTGGCCACGATCCGGTAGGTCTTCCGGTCATAGAGGCCGAGGCGATAGTCGTTGACGAAGCCCAGGTAGGAATAGTTGGAGATGTTCTGGGCGCCGCCGATGGCCGCCGCGATTGCCGGGGTGATGAAGGCGTTGTCCGGCGCGAGATTGAACGGCACGCCGTTGGCGGTGGCGTTGAAGGCCACATAGTCCGGCTGGATCAGGTTCTGGGCTTCGCTTTCCACCACCTTGGCGTCGATCGAGCCGTGCAGGTGCGGCGTGAAGTCGTACCGGGCGCGGATGTTGAAGCCCTGAGTCTTCACCGGGCTCGACACCTGGGTGTAGGTCTCGGGGAAGTAGCAGGTGGTGCAGTTGGCCGGCAGCTGGCCGAACAGGAAGCTGTTATAGCCAAGGCGGGCCGGCTGGTTCACCGGCGTCCCGTTGGGGGTGAAGCCGATCAGGTTCGAACCGACCAGGACGCCGGTCCGCGCAATGTATTCCGATCCAACATTGGGAACGGTGAGATTGTCCGGCTTGCCGTCCTTGGTGATCGCCGCCGGGCTGGAGTAGAAGGTCGGGTCCAGCGGTCCGGCCAGGTCCGCCGGGTTGGTGATTGAGCCGTAGTTGTGGTCGTTCGGGATCTGGTTGGCGCGGATCGCGTCTTCCTTGTTGTAGAAGGCCGAGATCGTGATGTTGCCGCGCCCGTCCTGGAAGTTCTTGCCGGCGGTGAACGAGGCCGAGGACTTGGTGCCATAGCCGTCGAAGCTGCCGACTTGGGCCTGGGCGTCGATCCCCTCGAAGTTCTTCTTCAGGATGATGTTCAGCACGCCCGAGACGGCGTCCGACCCGTAGATGGCCGAGGCGCCGCCCGTGACGACTTCGGCCCGCTCCACCAGCGCCGTGGGGATCGAGTTGATGTCGACCGCGTTGCTGCCGATGTCGCCGGCCACATGCCGCTGACCATCCACCAGCACCAGGGTGCGACTCGGCCCGAGGTTGTGCAGGTCGACGGCGCTGATGCCCGGCGCGACCAGCGAGCCATAGTTGTTGGAGTTGGCGCGGACCGTGTAACCCGTGCCGACTTCCGGCAACAGAGCGATGATGTCGCCCAGGTTCGCCGTGCCGGCGTTCTCGATCTGCTGCAGCGAGATCGAGGAGACGGGCGTCGGCTGGTCGAGGTTCGGCCGGGCGATGCGCGAGCCGGTGACCACCACTTCCTGCACGTCCGTCGCGTCGGTCGCCTTGTCCGCCGCCGCCGCCATCTGCGGCAGGAAGGCTAGGGCGCCCACCAAAGAGGTCGAAATAAAGGCCAAACGTCTAATGCCAGGCATGAATAACCCCCATACTGAGATGCGACTGTCACGATCGTACGCACGTCTGGGGCGGAAACTGCGCCTCATCAAGTTGCAAATCTAACCATATGTGACTTTTTGTTATGTGACAGGGGTTGTGTGACATTTGAGTAACATTCGTTCGCGGGTCCAAAAAACAGATATTTAACAGATGATTGTGCAACAAGCGGCGTGGCCGAAATGTCAACATGACCTTTAGAGAAGTCACCGACCTTTTGCGGCTTGGGTCAACGGCGCCAAGTGCGCCATCCGGGCGCCAGGGGTTCGAGCACGCCAGCGTCTGAGGTAAAAGCGACCCTTTTCGCAGGTCCCGCCCTCGCTCCATGAACGTTTCTTGCATGGGATCGATTGCGACCCGTCAGGGCCGACAGGTTCGCCGCGCGTCGCGCGCCGGGCCAGGGCGCCGGGACAGGGCGCCTGTCTTTGTCGCAGGCGTCGGGGGGATTGTCCCTTACGGCGGGAAAGCCGGCGACCGCGGCTTGCGGAGCTCGGTCGAAAACTCTCATGATCGGCCTTGCCGGCGCGGCCGGCGTCAGGGAGGGCGGGGACCATGATCAGACAGACCTTTGTCGGCGGGATGGCGGGCCTCCTCGTCCTGATGACCGGGGGCGCGGCGGCGTCCGCCTCGACCTTCGACCTTCCCGCCTCGTCCAGCACCGTGGCCTGGGGGCATTATGACGCGGAGGCCAAGCCGGTCCTGCGGGT
>CAINOV010000275.1 GCA_903851655.1 uncultured Caulobacterales bacterium | reverse complement strand
TGGTGGACGCCACGGGCGCGGACCTGAACGTGATCGTGGACGGCGTCGCCGACATCGCCGACCGCGTCCGCGAAATCGCCCAGGCCACCTCCGAACAGTCCATCGGCTTGCAGGAGGTCAACCGCGCCATCAACCAGCTCGACGCCATCAGCCAGCGCAACGCCACCGTGGCGGAGCAGGCGGCGGCCACCTGCCAGACCCTGACCGAAGAGGCCGACATCCTGACCGACCTGGTGGCGCGGTTCTCGATGAAGGGCGACGCGCCCGCCAGCCGGTCCGCCGCCTGAGATGAACCGTTTCGCCCGTTTTGCGACACGGCATGCGCAGCGCCGGGCGTCCATCGGCCTTGTCCTGGCCGTCCTGGGCCTGACCGCCGTCATGGCCGCGCCCGCGAGGGCCGAGCCGGGGCCTGCGCCCCGGGACTTCCGCGCCCTGCCCGAGGTCGCCGGCCGCTCCGGCGACGTCTCGGCGACCCTTGTGGCCGCGCCGAAGGACGTCGTGGTTGATGGCGTGACCCTGCACGGCTATGTGTTCAATGGGGAGTATGGCGGCACGGTGCTGCGGGTCCGCCCCGGCGGACGGCTGAAAATCCGTCTGGTCAACAGCATCGATCAGCCGATCAACCTGCACTTCCACGGCTCCCACGGCTCTCCGCTGGGACGGGGCGACAATGTCCATATCGTGGTCCGGCCCGGGGAGCGGTTTGACTATGTCATGGACGTGCCCAGGTCCCAGCCGCCGGGCCTCTACTGGTACCACACCCATATCCACGGCAATGTGGAGGAACTGGTCAGTCGGGGGCTCAGCGGACCGATCATCGTCGAGGGGCTCGAGGACCGGGCGCCGGAACTGCGCGGACTGAAGCAGCGGCTGCTGGTGCTGAAGACCTTTTCCGCCGCGCCTCCGGCGACGGGGGCGGACACGGCGGACTCCGACCCGGCCGTGCGGCGCGTGCACGGGGTCGTCCAGTCGGTCAACGGCGCCGCCCACGCCGATGTGGACATGGCCGCCGGGGCGAAGGAGCTCTGGCGCATCAGCAACGAAAGCGCCAACGACTATTATCACCTGTCGATCAAGGGGTTCCGCTTCCGGATCGTGGCTCTGGACGGGGTCGCCACGGCCCGGGACCTGCCCGTGGACAAGCTGGACATCGGCCCGGGGATGCGCATGGAGCTGGTCGTCGAGGCGCCGGGCGCCGGCGACTACCCGCTGCTGTCCGGCGCGACCCTGACCGGCCTCGGCCATGGCATGTCCACCAGCCGGGAGCTGGCGATGGTGCATGTGACCGGCCAGGCCCCCGCCGCGGCCGTCGCAGAGATGGGCCCCGCGCCGGCCCGTCCGATGGGCGCCCCGGATCTGCGTCAGGCGACCATCAGCGCCACCCGCACCCTGTCCTTCGCCCAGCGCCCCGGAGAGGAGGTCTATACGATCAACGGCCTGACCTTCGACCACAACCGGGTCGATGTCCGCGTGCCCCTCGGCGCGGTGGAGGAGTGGGTGATCCGCAACGACAGCGACGACATGCACGCCTTCCACATCCACCAGGTCCATTTCCAGGTGGTGTCGATCAATGGCGAGCCGCAACCGTTCGACCGCCTGCTGGACGTGGTGCGAATTCCGGAACGCGGCGCCGTGGTGATCCGCATCGCCTTCACCGACCCGCAGATCGTCGGGCGGTTCATGTTCCACTGTCACGTGCTGAAGCACGAGGACAAGGGCATGATGCAGATGATCGAGGTCTATGATCCCAAGCGACCGGAGCGGTCGGCCCAGCCGCCGCCCATGCCCGGCATGGACCACATGTCCATGCACGAGGGGATGGATATGAAGCCCTGACCGCGGCCGCGTGGGCTGCGGCGGTTCAGCGGTCTATTTCACCGTGACCTTCAGCTTCATCCGCGGATGGATCTGGCAGTTGACGAGATACAGGCCCGCGCCGGCGAAGGACATGCTCACGGTCTCGCCGGGCTTGGAGACGCCCAGGTCCTTCCGGGCCCCGTCCGGCCCCGTCTGCTGCAGGTTGTGATTGACGTCGTCGGCGTTGACGAAGGACACGCTGGCCCCCGCGGCCACGGTGAGCACGGCGGGCTCGAAGGCCTGCTTGATCTGCAGGACCTGTTCGTCGTCCGCCTTCGCCGGCGCGGCGGCGACAAGGAGGGCGGCGGTCAGCACGGCGGCGAGGCGCATGGTCGAAAGATCTCCGGTTGCCGCGCCCATTCTAGGCGCCGGCCCTTGTGATCCGGTAAAGATTCCCGCCGACCCGCGGCGATGCCTACCCGCCGCCGCCCAGCGTCTTGTACAGATTGACCCGGTTCGTGGACTCCGCGAGTTCCGTGCTGACCAGGGCCTGCTGCGCCGCATAGAACGTCCGTTGTGCGTCCAGCAGCAGCAGATAGGTGTCGAGGCCGCGGTCGTAACGGGCCTGGGACAGGGTCAGGGACAGGCGCGCGGACTCGACCTGCCGGCGCTGCGCCGCCAGCTCCTCGTCGATCACGGCGCGCACGGCCAGCTGGTCGGCGACCTCGCGGAAGGCGGTCTGGATCGCCTTCTCGTACTGGGCCACGGCGATCTTCCGTCCGGCCCGCGCACTGTCCAGATTGGCCAGGTTGGCGCCGCCGGAGAAGATCGGCAGGCTGATCCGCGGGGAGAAGCTCCAGGCCCCGTTGCCGCCGTCGAACAGGCCGCCGAGGGCGGCGCTCTCCTGCCCCGCCGATCCGGTCAGGGAGATCTGCGGCAGGAAGGCGGCCCGCGCCGCACCGATGTCGGCGTTCTGGGCGCGCAGCTGGTGTTCCGCCGACAGGACATCCGGCCGGGCGGTGAGCACCGTCGACGGCAGTCCCACCGACAGGTCCCGGCGGATCGCCACGGACGCCACGTCCGGATCGGGCTCCAGCGCCTTGGGCAGGTCGGCGCCCAGCAGCAGGCGGAGCGCGTTGCGGTCCTGCTCCACCCGGGCGGTGGCCGCGGCGATGTCGCTGCGCGCCTGCTCGGCCAGACCGTCCGCCTGGGCGAGGTCCAGCTGGGAGGCGGCGCCGTGATCAAACTGAAGCTGAAGGATCCGCCGGCTCTCGTCCCGCGCCTTGAACGTGTCCCGGGACAGGGCCAGCAGCTGGAGATCGGCGGCCAGCTGCAGGTCCGAGCCCGCCACCTGGGCGATGAGGCTGATCTGGGCGGTGCGGCGGTCCTCGGCGGTGGCGAGATAGCTCTGGCGGGCCGCCTCGCTCAGGCTGCGCACCCGTCCGAACAGGTCGAGCTCGTAGGCGGTGAAGCCCAGCTGCGCCGAATATTCCGACGCCGTGTAGGCCTGTCCGCTGAGGGACACCGACGCCGGCGTGCGGGCGCGGGTCTCCGATCCCGACAGGGCGAGGCTCGGCAGCAGGGCCGCGCGGGACACGCCGTATTGCGCCCGCGCCTTCTCGATATTGCCCATGGCGATCCGCAGATCCCGGTTCTGGGTCAGGGCCAGAGCGATCAGCTGCTGCAGGCGCGGATCAGGGAACATCTCGCGCCAGGCCGGCGGCGCGGCGTCGCCGGGGGAGTCAGGCGTGGCCACCGGCCAGGCGCGGCTGACCGGCAGGTCCGGCCGCTGGTAGGCGGGCGACAGGGTGCAGGCGGCGAGGCCGAGGGACAGGGTGAGGCCGGCGATGGGTCGGAGCTTCAGGGGCATGTCAGTTCGCCTCCGGTTGGGCGGGCGGCGCGGCCGGATCACGGGCGGCTTCGCCCGTCCGGCTCTGGATCAGGAAGAAGAACAGGGGCGTCAGGAAGATGCCGAGCGCCGTGGCCGCCAGCATGCCGCCGATCACGCCGGTGCCGATGGCGTGCTGGCTGCCGGACCCGGCGCCGCTGGAGATGGCCAGCGGGAACACGCCGAAGATGAAGGCCAGCGAGGTCATCAGGATCGGCCGGAGACGGATCCGCACCGCCTCCAGGGTCGCATCGACCAGGGACCGGCCCTCGTCATGCAGGTCCTTGGCGAACTCCACGATCAGGATGGCGTTCTTGGCCGACAGCCCCATGGTGGTGAGGAGGGCCACCTGGAAATAGATGTCGTTGGACAGGCCGCGGAGCGTGGTGGCCGCCAGCGCCCCGAACACCCCGAGGGGAATGATCAGGATCACCGCCAACGGGATGGTCCAGCTCTCGTACAGCGCGGCCAGCAGCAGGAACACCACCACGACGCTGAGGGCGTAGAGGGCCGGCGCCTGGGCCCCGGCCTCGCGCTCCTGCTGCGACAGGCCGGTCCATTCATAGCTGACCCCTGCCGGCAGGCGAGCGGCCAGCTTTTCCATCTCGGCCATGGCGTCCCCGGTGCTGACGCCCGGCGCGGGCGAACCCTGGATCTCCACCGCCGGCAGGCCGTTGTAACGTTCCAGGCGCGGCGAGCCCACGGTCCAGCTGGTGCTGGCGTAGGAGCCGAACGGGGCCATCTGGCCCTGGCCGTTGCGCACGAACCAGCGGTTCAGGTCCTCCGGCGTCATGCG
>CAINOV010000274.1 GCA_903851655.1 uncultured Caulobacterales bacterium | reverse complement strand
GCTCTCCGAGGTGATGGACGCCGAGGCGATCCACATGGTCCGCACCATGGCCACCGAGGACCACAAGGCCGCGTCCCTGGCCTTCGTGGAAAAGCGCCCGCCGGTGTTCCGCGGCCGCTGACCGCGGCTTCGCTCCGATCATCCATCCAGATGGAACCTGCCATGACGAGCTTCGACACCCCGCTGGCCTTCAGCGGCCCCCTGCGCCAGCCGCGGCAGATGCTGGCCGACCAGGAATATGGCGGTCACGCCTCGATCCATGACGACGCCATGGCCGAGAAGCTGGGCTTCCGCGCCGGGCCGATCGAGGGGCCGACCCATTTCAGCCTGTTCCCGCCGCTGCTGGAAAAGCTTTGGGGCGAGGCCTGGTTCGAGCGGGGCTGCTTCTCCGCCCACTATCTGAACATGGTGGTGGAGGGGGAATCCGTCCGCGCCTTTGTCGAGCTGCCGGCGGAGGGCGCGACCCGCACCCGCGCCTGGGCCGAGAAGGCCGACGGCACGCCGGTGCTGGAGGCCAGCGCCAGCCTCGGCCCCGACCACGGCCAGACCCTGCTGGAAGGCCGGCTAGCAGCGATGCGTCCGCATGGTCCGCTGCTGATCCTCGCCGATCTCGAGGTCGGCATGACGGGCAAGGCGGACGAGCCGGTGCGCATGGACCCGGACCAGCACATGGGCAAGCTCTATCCCTTCAGCCTGAACGAAAAGCTGGCCCGGATCACCGAGACCTCGCCCTGGTACTCGGACCCGTCGTCCAGTCCTTGGGGCCGGGCCATCATCCCGCTGGAGATGGTCAGCGTGCTGGCCGAATATTCCAGCACCGCGGCGGGGTTTCCGGTGAAGGGCCCGGCGGTGGGCCTGTTCGCGGACCAGGAGATCCGGATGATCGACGGCCCCCTGTTCGTGGGCGAGGACTATCTGATCCGCCGGGAGATCGCCGCCCTGTCCGATAGTCGGCGTACGGAGAGCTATTGGGTCCGCACACGGATCTTCGATGCGACGGGTACGGTGCAGAAGGCGGAGATGCTGCTGAACCACGCCTCGCTGAAGGACAGCTACGCCGGCTACCAGACCGCCTGAGGGCACGGCCTCAGTTGGTGGGATAGATCTCCTCCAGCACCTCGGCGGTGTGCTCGCCGATGGTGGGGGGCTCGCGGCGGATGCTGGCGGGCGTCCGGGCGAAGCGCAGGCCGGGCTTCATGGCCACATAGGGCCCCTCCGACGGCAGGTCGCGGGTCTCGAACAGGGTCTGGCTGAGCTGGGGATCGTCAAAGATCTCCAGCGGCGCATTGGCCGTCATGGCCGGGACGGAATGGGTGCGGCACAGCGCCATCCATTCGTCGCAGGTATGGGCCAGCGCCGCCTCCTGCATCATGGCGTAGTATTCCGCGACCTTTTCCTTGCCCGAGGTCTTGGAGGTGAAGCGCTCGAGTTCGTAGGCGCCCGGCAGGCCGCCCAGCTCCATGAACTTGGCCGACTGCTGCGCATTGGCGGGCATCACGGTCATCCAGCCGTCCTTGGTGCGGAAGGGGCGGCGATGCGGCGTGACGGTGGTGGTGTGGCCAAAGCCCGAGGTCGGCGGGACGAAGGTGTGGCCGTACAGGTGCTCGGCCATCAGGAAGCCGGTGAAGGTCTCGAGCATGGGCACGGCCACGTACTGGCCCTCGCCGGTCTGTTCCTTGTGCCGCAGGGCCGCCAGGGTGGCGATCACCGCGAACAGGCCGCAGGTCTTGTCCGCCAGTAGGGAGGGCAGGGGGCGGAACGGCGCGTCCTCGTTCACCAGCTGCTCCAGCCCGCAGGCGCCGGCGGCGGACTGGATCAGGTCGTCAAAGGCCTGCAGCCCGGCATAGGGGCCCGCGTCGTCATAGCCCATGGCCTCCACATAGACGATGTCCGGCTTGATCGCGGCCACGTCGGCATAGGCGAAGCCCAGCCGGGCGACGGCCGCCGGGCGCATGTTGTGGATGAAGACGTCGCCGGTCTTGATCAGGGCGCGCAGGGCGTCCGCCCCCTCCGGCGACTTCAGGTCGAGCGCCACCGAGCGCTTGTTGCGGTTGAAGGCCACGAAGGTCGGTCCCATGGTCCCCTTGGACCTGGGCGCCTTGCCGCTGTGCCGCTGGCGATCCCCCGCCGCCTCCTCGACCTTGATCACGTCCGCGCCGAGATCCCCCAGGGTCTGGGTGGCGTAGGGGCCGAGGACGAACTGGGTCAGGTCGATGATCCGGACGCCGCGAAGGGGACCGGCGGCGGTTGTCTCGGCCGTGGCTTGGGGGGCGGTGGTGTCGGTGTCGGCCGGCATGGGGTGTGCTCTCTGTCTCGGTCGAGGAAACGGGCGGTGCGGCGCCACCCTAGACGGTCCGCCGCCGCGGCCTCAAGGGAAACGGGCGGCGAGGTCACCCGTGCTGGTGCAGAAACGCCGCCGCGGCGCCCAGAAGGCCCGGCTGGGGATAGGTGATCAGCTTGACGGGAATGTCGGCCATCAGCGCCGCGAACCGACCCTTGGCGCGGAACCGCTGGGCAAATCCCGACCGGGGCAGGTGGTCGGCGATCCGCAGGCCGACGCCGCCGGCCAGCACCACGGCCTTGGCCCCTTGGGCCAGAGCAATGTCGCCCGCCACGGCCCCCAGGCTGAGGCAGAAGCGGTCCAGCGCCGCCGCCGCCAGCGGGTCCGCCCCCGCCAGCGCCAGGCTCCAGAGCTCGGCGTCGGTCATCGCCGTGACGCTGCGGCCCTCCAGCGCAGCCAGGGCCTGGTAGATGGCCGACAGGCCCGGGCCCGCCACCACGCGCTCCACCGACACGCGGCGCAGGGACTGGCGCAGGCGGGCGAGGATCGCGTCTTCGATGGAGTCCAGCGGGGCGTAGTCGATATGCCCGCCCTCGGTCTCCGTCACATGGGCGCCGTGGGGGCCGCGCAGCACGTGGGCGACGCCGAGGCCGGTGCCGGGACCGACAATGCTGATGACGCCCGCGTCCGGCAGGGGGCGGTCCGGTCCGGTGACATGCAGGAAGTCCTCCGGCCCCAGCTGGCTCAGCGCGTAGCCGATGGCGCCGAAGTCGTTGACCAGGGCGTAGCGGTCGACCTTCAGCTTCTCCGGGATCAGGGCGGGCCGGATGATCCAGGGGTTGTTGGTCATCTGCAGCACCTCCCCGCCCACCGGGCTGGCGATGGCGATGGCGGCGGCGCGGGGCAGGGGACGGCCGACCGTGGCGGCAAAGCCCTCCCAAGCCGTCTGCAGGCTGGCGTGGTCCGCCGCGCGGATCACCAGCTCATGGCTCAACCCCGTCACCCGGCCGCCTTGGATCGCGGCCAGGGCGAAGCGCGCATGGGTGCCGCCGATGTCCACCGCCACGATCTCGTCGGTCTTGTCGCTCACCGGGATCTCCTTCGTCGCAGGGACGCCGCCGTCGCCCGTCGCCGGCCTGCGCGTCTAGGCGCATGCGCCGACGCGCTTGTCGCGGATCATTCGTATGCGTCCGCCGGGCGCGTCAAGCGCGGACCCGTCGCCAGCTGGATCACCCGCTTGGGCCTATCGGCGCGTCAGGGGCTGGAAGTCCGCCAGCAGGGCCTTCAGTCCCGGCTCGTCCACCCGCATCGCCGCCTCCTGCGGGGTCAGCCAGAGCTTGTCCCGCTGGAACTGTTCCGGCCAGTCTGCGTGCTCCACGCTGACCTGGAGGGGATAGACCTCCACCTGCACGGCCTGCAGCCGGCCGCTGGGCTTGCGCTTGTCATAGGCGTAGACGCCGATCGGGGCCATCGCGACATAGCCCTCGACGCCCGCCTCCTCGTAGGCTTCGCGGCTGGCGGTCATGTTCGGGGCCAGGCCCTTGATCGGCCAGCCCTTGGCGATCACCCAGCGCCGGGTCTCGCGGGAGGTCATCAACAGCACCTCCACCTGATCGCCGTCCGCCACGCGCCACGGCAGGGCGGCGAACTGGCATTTCGGTTCGGCGGCCTGGGGCGGAGCAGAGCTGAGGCGGTGGACGTACAAGGCGAACTCCGGACTCGAGGAATCGGAAACGCGTCTGTTCCACAGACCTCGCCGGTCGTCAAAATAATTCGTTTACGGATAATATTTTGTAAATTTCCGGTTCGCTTTGCGTGATTCTTCAGCGGCCGTGAAACACCGGGGGGCGCTTTTCCAGAAAGCTCCGAACGCCTTCCCGGTGATCCTCGGTGGCGAACAGGCGATGGATGTTGGCGATGGCCCAGGCCCCGACGTCGTGGGGATCGCCGAACGTCGTCCGGCGCAGGCCCTCCTTCAGCGACGCCAGGGCGAGGGGCGGATTGGCCGCGATCCGCCCGGCGAGGTCCAGGGCTCTGGCCGTCAGGTCCGCGTGCGGCGTCACATAGCTGACCAGCCCGATCCGCAGGGCTTCGGCGGCGTCGATGGCGTCGCCGGTGAACAGCAGCTCCGCGGCCTTGGCCGAGCCCACCAGCCCCGGCAGCTTCCAGAAGCCCCCCACGTCGCAGATCAGGCCGCGCTTGACGAACAGCTCTGCGAACACGGCCCTGTCCGAGGCGATGCGGATGTCGGCGTAGAGGGCGAGCTCCATGCCCCAGCCTACGGCGGCGCCGTTCACCGCAGCGATCACCGGCTTGGGGCAGTCGATCACCGCCATGGCCGCCGGCGTGGCGCGGTGCTCCACCGCAGGCGGCGGCGGCGCTTCGGCAGGCCTGTCGCCGGTCATCATGTCCTTCACGTCCTCTCCGGAGCAGAAGGCGGGATCGGCGCCGGTCACCACCACGCAGCGGGCGTCCGGGTCGACGGACGCGTGGCGGAACGCTGCTTCCAGCTCGTCATAGGCGCGGCGGTTCAGGGCGTTGCGCCGCTCCGGCCGGTTCAGGGTGACGGTCGCCACCCCGTCCGCGACGCGGTAGAGGACGAACTGGAACGCCTCGCGGGCGATGGATGGCTGGGTCATGGACGCGTCTCCCTCGCGACGTCTGCGGGTCGCTTCTGCGGCAGGTTGCCGCGGAACCGTGCGGGGCGCCACCCCTTGCCGAACCCGGCGCAACGGCGTCTGACGCGCCGGTCGGTGACCCCGCGGTCCTCCGACACATCCACGTGATCCCGGGCCTTGCCCCACTGGCGCAAACGGCGCGCGGGAGAGAAACTGCGCGCCATACGACGTCCCGGTCCGCGGGACGCGACCGGACGCGCAAGAAGGAGCCCCCGCCATGACCAAGCCCGCATTCATCCGCACCGCCACGCCGAAGTTCAAGGCCAGGTACGACAACTATATCGGCGGCGCCTGGGTCGCCCCCACCGGCGGCCGGTATTTCGACAACACCTCCCCGGTGAACGGCCAGGTGCTGTGCCAGATCGCCCGCTCCGACGCCGCGGATGTGGAGCGCGCGCTGGACGCCGCCCACGCCGCCAAGGACGCCTGGGGCGCCACCAGCGCCGCCGAGCGCGCCGTGATCCTGAACAAGATCGCCGACCGGATGGAAGCCAACCTCCAGGCCCTGGCGGAGGCGGAAACCTGGGACAACGGCAAGCCCCTGCGGGAGACCCTGGCCGCCGACCTGCCGCTGGCCATCGACCATTTCCGCTATTTCGCCGGTTGCGTCCGGGCGCAGGAGGGCGGCATCTCCGAGGTCGACCACGACACCGTCGCCTATCACTTCCACGAACCCCTGGGCGTGGTCGGCCAGATCATCCCCTGGAACTTCCCCCTGCTGATGGCCGTGTGGAAGCTGGCCCCGGCCCTGGCCGCGGGCAACTGCGTGGTGCTGAAGCCGGCGGAGCAGACCCCCGCCTCGATCATGGTGCTGATGGAACTGGTGGGCGACCTCTTGCCCCCCGGCGTGCTGAACGTGGTCAACGGTTTCGGCCTGGAGGCGGGCAAGCCGCTGGCCTCCTCGCCGCGGATCGCCAAGATCGCCTTCACGGGGGAGACGACCACGGGCCGGCTGATCATGCAGTACGCCAGCCAGAACCTGATCCCGGTGACCCTGGAGCTGGGGGGCAAGTCCCCCAACATCTTCTTCAAGGACGTGATGGCCGAGGATGACGCCTTCTTCGACAAGGCCCTGGAAGGCTTCGCCATGTTCGCCCTGAACCAGGGGGAGGTCTGCACCTGTCCCAGCCGCGCCCTGATCCAGGAGGACATCTACGACGCCTTCATGGAGCGCGCCCTCCAGCGGGTGGAGGCGATCAGCCAGGGGGATCCCCTGGACCCCACCACCATGATCGGCGCCCAGGCCTCGTCCGAGCAGCTGGAGAAGATCCTGTCCTATCTCGACATCGGCCGCCAGGAAGGCGCCCAGGTGCTGACTGGCGGCGAGCGGGCGAGCCTGGGCGGCGACCTGGCCGGCGGCTATTATGTCAAGCCGACGGTGCTGAAGGGGCACAACAGGATGCGGGTGTTCCAGGAGGAGATCTTCGGCCCCGTGGTCTCGGTGACCACCTTCAAGACCGAGGCGGAGGCGCTGGAGATCGCCAATGACACCCTCTACGGCCTGGGCGCCGGCGTCTGGACGCGGGACATCAACCGGGCCTATCGCTTCGGCCGGGGGATCAAGGCCGGTCGGGTCTGGACCAACTGCTACCACGCCTATCCGGCCCACGCGGCCTTCGGCGGCTACAAGCAGTCCGGCATCGGGCGCGAGAACCACAAGATGATGCTCGACCACTACCAGCAGACCAAGAACATGCTGGTCAGCTACAGCCCCAACAAGCTGGGCTTCTTCTGATCGGCTGAGGCTTCCGCCATTGGGCGGCGGGCGGTCCGGGAGAGGGCCGCCCGCACGTTGGGGAGACACGCATGTCTGATCCGGGCCTCGTCACCGCCACGCCCGCCGCCCTCGACCTCCTGCGGGAGATCGTGGCGGAGCACGGGCCGGTGATGTTCCACCAGTCCGGCGGGTGCTGCGACGGCTCCTCGCCCATGTGCTACCCGGTGGGAGATTTCCTGCTGGGGGACCTGGACGTGCGGCTGGGGGACATCGACGGGGCGCCCTTCTATATCAGCGCCTCCCAGGCCCGGGCCTGGGAGGGGACCGAGCTGATCATCGACGTGGTGCCGGGCCGCGGCGGCATGTTCAGCCTCGACAACGGCCGGGAGCGGCGGTTCCTGACCCGCTCGCGGGTCTGCGCGGTGTCGCCGGATCAGCCCTCCGGCTCCGGCGCCTGAGGGCCGCGCCCCCTCAGCCGCGCCGCCGGGATGGTGAGGGTCAGGGCCAACGCCATGAGGACGATCACCAGCCCCGCGGCGAACAGGCCGTGCATGGCCGAGGACAGCACGATCTGCACCGTCGGGTCCTGCGTTGCAGCGCCGGCGGCCGCGGTCCGGGCGGCGGCCAGCCCCTCGAGCTCGGCCAGGGTCAGGCCCCGGCCGCCCGGCCCCCGGGCGCCGGCGAGGCCCGTGGTCAGCAGGGTGCCGAAGATCGCCACCCCCATGGTCGACCCGATCTGGCGGAAGAACTGGGAGCTGGCCGTCACCACGCCGATCTCGTGCGGCTCCACCGAGTTCTGGATGGCCACGTTGAACAGGCTCTGGGTCGGGCCGAGGCCAAGTCCCATGATGAACACCCGCCAGCTCACGTCCCACATGGGCGTCCCGGTCCGTGTCTGCAGCAGCAGGACGACCCCGACCAGCAGGACGACCACGCCGCCCAGCAGCACCGGCTTGAACACCCCCGTGCGGGTGACGATCTGCCCCGACACGGTGGAGGCCAGGATCAGCCCCAGCATCAGCGGCAGCATGGCCAGACCGCTGGCGGAGGGAGAGGCGCCGAGACCCAGCTGCATGTAGAGGGGCAGGAACGACACCACCCCCATGAAGGCGACGGACACGATCAGCAGGGCGAAGTTCGCCCGGGTGAAGGTTGGGTTGCGGAACAGGCCCAGCGGCAGGATCGGATGGCGGGCCCGCGCCTCGGCGGCGATGAAGCCGGCCAGCCCCCCCGCTGACAGGGCCAAGAGGCCGACGATCCGCGGCGAGCCCCACCCATAGTCCCGCCCGCCCCAGCTCAGCGCCAGCAGGAAGGGAATGAAGGTGACCAGGATCAGGGCCGCGCCCAGCCAGTCGATGCTGCCGGGGACGCGGCGGTTCAGGGGCGGCATCTTGACGATGATCATGAACAGCGACAGCAGCGACAGGGGCAGGTTGATGTAGAAGATCAGCCGCCAGCCATCGAGGCTCAGCGGCCCCAGATGCGCCGTCCCGATCTGGGTGAAGAACCCGCCCAGCAGGGGGCCGAAGATCGAGGCCAGGCCGAACACCGCGCCGAACAGGCCGGCGAAGCGGCCCCGCTCCCGCGGCGGGAAGATGTCGGCGATGATCGAAAAGGCCGAGATCATCAGGGCGCCGCCCCCGAGCCCCTGCAGGCCGCGGAAGGCGATCAGCTGCACCATGCCCCCGCCGCTCGCCGCGTCCCCGCCGAACTGGCCGGACAGGCCGCACAGGGCGGATCCCAGGGTGAAGATCACCACGCCGGTGATCAGCACCGGCTTGCGGCCATAGAGGTCCGACAGCTTGCCGTAGATCGGCACCATCACCGTGGACGACAGCAGATAGGCCGTCGTCACCCAGGCGTACAGGGACAGGCCGTGCAGCTGGGTGGCGATCCGGGGCATGGCCGTGGACACGATGGTCTGGTCCAGGGCCGACAGCAGGAACACGATCATCAGCCCGGCCAGGGTGACCCGCCGCTCCGTCGGGGTCAGGATGTCCCCGTCGGTCGGCATCGGCGGCGCGGCGGCGGAGGGGGGCGCTCCTGCGGCGCGCGACGGTTGTGGCACTCGGTCCCGGGTCCTGTTCCAGACGCGCGTGGGTCAGAAGGTCTCGCGCGCCCAGACCGTATCGCACTTGTGCTCCGCGCGGAACGCCGTCGTGGGCATCGGCGCCACGCCGCCGCGAACGGCGACATCCAGGGCCTGGACATGGCCGCTGCGGAAGGCGGGCCAGGCGGGCAGGCCCGGCCCATTGGGATCGCCGCTGCGGGCGAAGCTGGCCCAATAGCCGGAGATCGTCGCCTTCAGCGCCTGCTGGTCCGCCGGCCCCACGTCCACCATGTTGAAGACGAAGGGCAGTTCCGAGGCGTGGGCCGCGCCCTGGGGCGTGGCCAGCACATACTTGCCGCCGAACCGGCCGACGAGGGGCGGGGAGGTCTGGTCGCGGAACTCATAGGACCAGACCGGCGTCCCCTGGGCGGCGATCCGGGCGGAGACGTTCAGTCCGTTGCAGGCGAAGGTGCTGTCCGTGCCCGCCGCCGCCGCCGCCAGGGTG
>CAINOV010000273.1 GCA_903851655.1 uncultured Caulobacterales bacterium | reverse complement strand
CCGTCGATGTCGAAGAAGAACTGGCTGATCGCCCGGGTGGCGCCGGCGTCCTCTTTGGCCTTCAGCACGTCGATGTCGTGGGCGGGAGATCCTTCGGGATGACCTTCGGGATAGCAGCCGACGCTGACCTGGAAGTCGCCGATCCGGCGGATGGCGGCGGTCAGCTCGGTGGCGTTGGCGTAACCGTCCGCCTGCGGAACATAGGCGCCGCCCACTCCGCCCGGCGGATCGCCGCGCAGGGCCACGATGTGCCGCACGCCTGCGTCCCAGTAGTCGCGGATCACCGCATCCACCTCGTCCCGGGTGGCGTCGACGCAGGTCAGGTGCGCGGCGGGCTTCAGCGCCGTCTCGTCGATCATCCGCTTCACCGTGCGATGGGTCCGCTCCCGGGTGGAGCCGCCGGCGCCATAGGTCACGGACACGAAGCTGGGGGCCAGGGATTCCAGCCGGCGGACGGCGGTCCACAGGCTGGTCTCCATCTCCTCCGTCTTCGGAGGAAAGAACTCGAACGACACCCGCGGCGGGCGGGCGACATTGCGGGCGAGCCCCGCCACCGGCCCCACGGCGGAGATCAGGCGGTCACGGATCAGAGGGGAGGTCATGCGGCGCTCCGGGTGCGGGCGGCGGTGCGGACGGCGCGCCAGATCTTGACGGTCAGGCCCGCCTCCTGGGCGCCGGGCGCGTCATTGTCCGCCGCCGGGCCCTGGGGCGGCAGGGCCAGGGGGGGGTCACAGGTCAGCCCGGCGGCCTCCATCCAGCGGGCGATCTCCTCGTCGGAAAAGCCCAGCCGCCGGTGCTGGTGGGCCTGGCGCAGGGCCTCGTGGGTGTGCGGCGCGAAATCGACGATCAGCAGCCGGCCCCCGGGCGCCACCAGGCGCGCCGCCTCGGCCACGGCGGCGGCGGGCTCGGACAGGAAGTGCAGCACCCGGTGCACCACCACCAGGTCGGCGCAGCCGTCGGCGAGGCCCGTGGCGAAGATGTCCCCGTGGCGCACCTCGACCCCGGCCAGGCCGGCCTCGGCCAGATGGTTGCGGGCCACGTTCAGCATCTGGTGCGACAGGTCGAGACCCAGGGCCTGCTCCGCCCGGGGGCCGAGCAGGGTCAGCATCCGCCCGGCGCCGGTGCCGAGGTCGATCAGCCGCTGGAAGGGGCCCGGGCCGGCGGCGGCCTCGATCGCCTGCTCCACGTCCGCTTCGGACACATAGAGGGAGCGGATCTGGTCCCAGTGGGCGGCGTTGCGGGCGAAATAGGCGGCGGCTTCGGACAGACGGGTGCGGCGCACGGTTTCCAGTCGCTCCAGGTCCCGCTGCAGCACCGGGTCCTGCGGGTCCAGCAGCGACAGCAGCCGGGCGGCGGCGGCGGCCCCGGGCTCGGTGGTGACGACCCGATAGAACACCCAGGCGCCGTCGGGAAACCGCTCGACCAGACCGGCCTCGGTGAGCAGCTTGAGGTGGCGCGACACCCGGGGCTGGCTCTGGTCCAGGATCTGGCCCAGCTCCATCACCGCCAGCTCATCCCGGGCAAGCAGGGTCAGGATGCGCAGGCGCGTCGGCTCTCCGGCCGCGCGCAGCATCTCCACCACCGTCTGTGCGCCCAGACTCATGCGAGCCTCCCCGTTCCAGAGGATCATATAAAGATATGTTTATGCCTTTATGTAAAGAAAATTCTCCGGCGCGGGGCCGGCGGCGGAACAGTGCGGCCATATCGCCACGGCCGCGGAATCATGCGCCATTTAAGGAGTAAAATTCACGCGCGCCACGGCCAGCGCCTTGATTTCGCCTGAGGCGGGTCACAGTTAGCCCTGTACCGGACGCGGCCCAGCCCCTTGCGGGCGTTCGCGTCGAAATCGGAACCTGCAGCCCATGCGTATGAATCCAGCCCGTCCAGACGTCCGGCGCAACCTCGCGCGCAGCCTGGCCGTCCTGCTGCCCCTCACGGCGGCTCCCGTCGCAGCATCGCCGGTCGCAGCATCTCCGGTCGTCTGGGCCGCCGGCCTGACGGCCCCGGCCGCAGCGGCGGAGATGCGCCTGGCCGACATGGGTCTGGCCGCGGACAGCGCCATGGCCGCGGGAGAGCGCTCGGCGCTCGCCCCGGCCAAGACCCCCGCCAAGGACGCCGACGGCCCGGGCGGCATCCGCGACCCCTTCGAGGGCTGGAACCGCGGCGTCTACGGCTTCAACCGCGGCCTCGACCGGGCGCTGGTCCGGCCCGCCGCCATGGGCTATCGCCGCGCCCTGCCCAAGGAAGCGCGGGAGGGCGTGCACAATGTGCTGGCCAATCTCGGCGCGCCGGTGGTGTTCATCAACGACGTGCTGCAGGTCCAGCCCCGCCCGGCGGGGGAGACCGCGGTGCGCTTCGCCGTCAATACAACGGTCGGCGTGCTGGGCGTGTTCGACGTGGCCAGCCAGATGGGCGTCTATCGGCACCGGGCGGATTTCGGCCAGACCCTCGGCCGGTACGGCGTCGGATCCGGTCCGTTTGTCTATCTGCCGGTGTTCGGGCCCTCCAGCGTGCGCGACACGGTGGGCCTGGTCGTGAATGCGGCGATGGACCCGCTCAACTACGCCCGGTTCGACGGCGACACCGCCACCAAGCTGAGCCTGATCGGTCTCAACGCCCTCGACACCCGGGTGGGGCTGGACAAGGATCTGAAGGATCTGGACCGGTCGGCCACGGACCCCTACGCCGCCACCCGGTCGGTGTGGATCCAGAACCGCCGGGCCTTCATCCGCGGCGAAAAGCCGGAGGACGTGCAGGACCTGCCCGACTTCACCCCCGACGCCCCGGCCTCCCCCGCCCCCGCCGGGCATCCGAAGCCCGGCTGATCCGCCGGCCCCGCGCCACCGCCCCTCGGCACCCTTTCGACGAACCCTGTGACGGACTCCATGACCCGCAACTCCCCGACCGCCCTGACCCGTGTCATCGCCGGCTTCGGCCGCCTCGGCGCCCTGGCCGCGGCGGCGGCGCCCCTCGCCCTCGCGCCGGCGGCGCTGGCCCCCGTGGCGATCCTCGCCGCCGCCACGCCGGTCCTGGCCCAGTCCGCCCGGGCCGACCGCGACCCCGCCGCCGAGGCCTTTGTCTCCACCGAAGCCAACCGGGTGCTGGGCGTGCTGGGGGACAAGTCCCTGTCGGTGGAGGCCAAGAAGAAGACCTTCCGCGGCATGATCGACGAGGTGGCCGACGTGCCGCGGATCACCGGCTATGTGCTGGGCAAGTACCGCCGGTCCCTGACCGACGCCCAGTTCCGCGAGTTTTCCGTCACCTTCCGCGAGTTCGCCAACACCGTCTATGAGAGCCGGCTCGGAACCTACAAGGGCGAGACCCTGCGGGTGACCGGCTCCATCGTCCGGCATCCCGGGGATGTGGTGGTGGCCAGCGAGGTGGTGGGCGGCCAGACCAAGCAGCCCGTCAAGGTGCTGTGGCGGGTGCTGAAGGGCGACGACGGCCGCTGGCGCGCCGTGGACGTGCAGGTGGAGGGCGTCTGGCTGGCCGTGACCGAGCAGCAGGACTTCGTCTCCACCCTCGACAACGCCCATGGGGACATCAACGTCCTGATCGCCCAGCTGAAGGGCGAAAAGAAAGAGGCGGTGAAGCCGCACTGACCGGGCAGCGACGCCCGACCGGTCAGGTCGACGGCCCCCGCGCGCCGGTCTGCAGCCATCGATCCACCTGATCCAGGATCCAGGCGGCGTCGGAGGCCGGATTGTGGACGAACCCCAGGAACCGCGGCGCGGCCGCGGCGGCGCCGATGTGGAGCCGAAGCAACGCCCCGGTCCCGTTCACCTCTCCGCGCCAGTCCCCCGGGGGCGGTCCCGCCGCGATCCGGGCGCGGATCTCGCGCTTCAGGTCGTCCACGGTCCTGGCGGGCTGGCGGATGGGCGCCGTCAGGGCGAGCCGCACCGTCACGCCTGCGGGAACCTCCTCCTCGGCGAAGGCGCGCAGCTGGCCGACCACCCGCACCACCACCCGGTCGAAGCGCAAGCCCATCTGCGCCAGCCCGGGGGCGTCCGCCGCCCGCAGCGCGGCGACCAGGTCCTGCTCCGTCAGCATCGGCCGGCGGTCCGGATCAGGCGGGACAGCGCCGGCGGCCAGGGGCGCGGCCAAAGACGCGGCCCAAGACGCGGCCCAAGACGCGGCAGGGGGCGGGCGTGACCCGAGGACGCCATGTCACGCCCCCGACGGGGATCGGGGACCCGGCCGGTCGGGCCGGGCGGCGGGATCCTCCACCGACATGGTCGCCCCGTCGGTCGGTCGGACGGGGACGGACGCCGGATCGAACCCGTCCAGGCAGAAGACATTGACGCCGAACTGATCCGGCGCGGATCGTTTTCGGTGAAAGACATACACGCCGCAGATCCGGCAGAAGCGGTGCTGCGCCCGGCGCGTGTTCCACGGGTAGAGGGCCAGGACCTCCTCTCCCGCGGTCAGGGTCAGGGCGGCGTCGGGAACCCGGGCCATCACCGCGTTGCGCTTCACGCACAGGGAGCAGTCGCAGGTCGTCAGCTCCGTGATCTCCGCCTCCAGGCGAAACCGGACGGCGCCGCAGTGGCAGGATCCGAGATAGGTCGTCATGGCGCGGCGCGCCTGGGCGGGTTGCGGACGCCAGCCGCGCCGGCCGGTCGGGAGGTCCGCAGGACCGCCGCGAACAGATGTCCCGCGGACCCTCCGCGGCGGACAGCATCGATCGGAACATGGCGCGTCGTCATGCGACTAACCGACCCGGCCCGGCGCGCTGGCGCCACCGGGCGCCCGCCCGGCGCCCCCGTCCGCGACGGCGCCGAGCCACGCCCGGGCCTCCGCCGGCGACCCCAGGCGATGCCGGCGCAGATGGGGGAGGTCCGCCCCCTCGAACATCGCCGCGCGCCGGGCATTGGCGGCGCGGTGGGTGTCCCAGGTCCACCGGATCGGGTGATCCGGCTGCAGCCAGCGACGAAAGCTCTCCCGGTTGCCGGTTCCGGGCCAGAGTTCCTGGCCCGTCAGAGCCCGCGCAAAGGAGCGGCCCAGCACCCGGCGCAGGATCACCCCGCGGGACAGGTCCAGCCACACCACGTCCGTGGCCCGGGGCAGGATGACCGGCAGGGCGCCGGCGGAATAGTTGCCGTCCGTGATCCAGCCGTCCCCCGCCACGGCCGCAGCGACGGCGTGCGTCCATCGGTCCGGATCCTCGGCGCTGAGGGCGCGCCAGCCTGGGCCCCAGTTCAGGGCGTCCAGTTCCACATGCGGCAGGCCGAGCCGCGCCGACAGGGCGCGGGCCAGGGTCGATTTCCCCGATCCGGACTGGCCGATGACGGCGATCCGACGGCCTTGCAGGGGATCTTGTGACACCGGACGCCTCCAGCCCGGAACACTGACCCCTGTTTGCGGAGCGGAGCAAGGTCCGCGCCCCCGTCACGCCGCCGCCGGCCCCGCCTCCGTCGTCCACACCGCGAGCTCGTTCCCGGACGGGTCCCGGAAGTGGAACCGGCGGCCGCCGGGAAAGTGGAAGAGGGGCCGCGTCACCTCCCCGCCCGCGGCGACGACCTTGTCCAGAAACGCCTCCGGATCATCCACGCGGATCACCAGCAGGGGCGCCAGGGTGCGCTCCTGCGCATCGGTGGCCAGACCGCCGTCCAGCCCCGCGTCAAAGCCCGCATAGTCCGGGCCATAGTCGGTGAAGCGCCAGCCGAACACGCCGCCATAGAAGGCCCGAAGCTCCGCCATGTCATCCCCGGGGATCTCCACATAGTCGATCCGCCCGACGACCCCGCCGCTGTTCATGATCCTGCCGCCCCCCAACCGCGCCCACCTGTTCTTTCTTTGTTCTCGTCCACGGCGCGCCTCCGGTCAAGTCCCCGACCCTGCGACCGACCGTCGCGGCGCCCCCTCAGGGCAGGGCCCAGACCCCGGTGCGCTTGATCTCCAGGTCCTCGAGCTCCCGGGTGGTCTCGACCCGGTACTCGGCCAGGGGGACAAGCCCCGCCGCGTCGAAATAGGTCCGGCCCGGATCCCCCACCAGCACCTCGCTGCCCTGGGCCCGGGCGGCGACCAGCCAGGCCCGCACCCGCGCCGCCAGGGGCGCCTCGTAGGCGATGTCGCCGGCGGTGATCAGGTCCGCAGGCGGCGGCGGGCGGTCGAGCAGGTCCTCGGCCAGGAAGCGGACGGAGACGCCGTTGGCCTCCCCGTTCAGGGCCACGGCGGCGGCGCAGAAGGGGTCGATGTCGCAGGCCGCCGCAGAGGCCGCGCCGGCGCGCAGGGCGGCGATCGCCACCAGGCCCGAGCCGGTGGCGAAGTCCAGCACCGTGCGGCCGGCGACCCGCTCGGGATGGTCCAGCAGGTAGCGGGCCAGCGCCTGGCCGCCCGCCCAGGCGAAGGCCCAGAAGGGCGGCGGCAGGCCGAGCTCCCCCAGCTCCTCCTCCGTCATCCGCCAGATGGGGGTCACCTCGTCGGCCAGCCACAGCTGCAGCTCCGGCGCATGGGGCGGGCGCTGCAGTCGGGTGTTGGCGAGGATGAAGGCCTTTGGATCAATAATCCGGGGGTCGGTGATCCGGGGGTCGGTGATCCGGCCCGAACTCACGACGCGCCGACGGCGGCGGCCTCGGGCTTGCGGGACACCGAGGCCAGCACGTTCAGATAGCCTGTCCGCACCTCCATCCGCGCCGTGATCCCCTTGGCGGTCAAAAGGGCGTGGGCCCTTGGCAGGGACCAGCAGGGCAGGTGCATGAACATGTGATGCTCGCAGTGATAGTTCACATAGTAGGGGGCGATCAGGGCCCGCTCGATCCAGTCGGCCCGGGTGGTGCGGGCGTGGCGCAGGGGGTCGTCATTGTCCGGCATGCAGGCGTGCTCGGCGATGTTCCGCAGGCGGGTGATCAGCGGATACCAGGTCGCCAGGGGCAGCAGCCAGAACATGAAATACGCCCACCACAGGCCGGCCAGGCTGAGGCCCGCCAGCAGCACCAGGTTGCAGATCAGGAACGGCCCCTCATGCGCCCAGATCCCCTTCAGGATCTGTGACACGGAATGTCCCGCCGCCCGGCCCTTGCGGAAGGCGGCGAGATAGGGCTGCACCCGCTGCTTGAAGAAGGTCTGGCCGGTCAGGTCGCGGACGATCTTGCGCCGGAGCGAGCTGCGGGTGGTGGGGAACGGGGCGGACAGGCCCAGGTCCGGATCCTCCGGCTGCTGGGTGAACTTGTGGTGCTGCAGGTGGTAGGGGCGATAGCGCTGCAGGTTGGCGCCCACCGGGCGGCCGCACAACCACTCCCCCACGAAGTCGTTCACCTTCAGGTCCGGATGGATGCAGCCATGGGCGGCGTCGTGCTGCAGGATGGCCAGCCCCAGCTGGCGGCAGCCGATGATCATGATCGCCAGGACCACCGTCAGCGGATTGGTCCAGACCACCGCCACGGCCATGGCGGCGAAGATCACGATCCAGGCGTGGGCCACCAGGGCCAGCCCCCGCCAGGACGAGCGCACGGACAGGCGCGCCCACTCGTCCGGGGTGAAGTAGTCCTTCGGGTCGACTCGAACGGCGGCGGGCACGGCGTCTTCCTCTGCATCGATCGATCCCCGGCGCTTGCCGGTGGGGGGCGCGCCCTGTAGGGGATGAGGCCGACAGACTAGCGCCCATTCGCGCCACAGGAAATGTCCATGCGTCGCCCATCGACCGCTCATTGCCTCCCGGGGCTCTTGATCCTCGCCGTCCTGGCCGCGGGTCCGGCCTCCGCCGCCAGCTTTCGCTGCGCCAAGGCGAAGCTGCCCGACGAGAAGGCCATCTGCGCCGACCGGCGGCTGAACGACCTGGACGTGGAGCTGGCGGTGCGGCTGGACGTGATCAAGCACCTGGTTCCCATGGGGACCCGCGGGGCGCTGATGGACGACCAGCAGTCCTGGCTGTCCGCCCGCCACCAGTGCGGCGCCGACCACAACTGCCTCACCCGGCGCTATGACGACCGGCTGGAGGAGATCAACGGCGCCCTCGAGCGGGTGTACGGCAAGGGGCCGTTCTGAGGGGGGGCTGTTTTAAATAGCCGTCATTCCCGGGCGAAGACCCGGGAACCTTGATCCGGATTTAGCGCCACGCCTTGACAGAGGTTCCCGCCTCAAGGGCGGGAATGACGACTAAAACATATGAAAGCCGTCATTCCCGGGCGAAGACCCGGAAACCCCTATCCGGATGTGGCTCACCCTGTATGAGTAGTTTCCGAACCTAGACACCGCCGACAGACGCCCTGACAACGCCGGGCCGGCCCCGGGGAGAGGGGCCGGGGCCCCGATTCGCATCACAAGGACCCCTCGCCGCATGCCCAAGACCTCTGCGCCGTCGGCGGCCCGCACCGAGATCGTCGTGGCGGTGGTCGAGGACGACCCGCTGATCCGCCAGGGCCTGACCGAACTGCTGGACGGCCAGGGCTGGGTCGTGGAGGACTTCGCCACCGGGGAGGAGCTGCTCGCGGCGATCCGCCCCGGCGCGTTCCAGTGCCTGTTGCTGGACGCCCGGCTGCCGGGGATCAGCGGCCTCGACGTGATGGCGCGCCTGCGGGCCGACGGCGTGAGGCTGCCGACCCTGGTGATCACCGGAGCCAGCGACATCCGCACCGCCGTGGCCGCCATGAAGGCTGGCGCCCTTGATTTCATCCAGAAGCCGGTGCTGGGCCCCGAGCTGATCGCCGCCGTGACCCGCGCCGTCGCCCCGACCGGCGACCAGAGCGGCGCGGCGGACGCCCGGCGGGATGCGGCGGCGCTGCGGATCGGCGCCCTGACCCCCCGGCAACAGGAGGTCATGCACCGGGTGCTGGCGGGCCAGGCCAACAAGGTGATCGCCGCCGAGCTCGACATCAGCCAGCGCACGGTGGAGAACCATCGGGCCCGGATCATGCGCCGCACCGGCTCGGCGTCCCTGCCGGAGCTGGCGCGCCTGGCCCAGACCGCCGGCGGTCTTGTGGACAGCGAGCCGTCGCCTGTCGCCGCCGCCGCCGCCGCGCTCTCGCCCCTGGCGCCCCTGGACGACGACCAGTTCCGGCGG
>CAINOV010000272.1 GCA_903851655.1 uncultured Caulobacterales bacterium | reverse complement strand
TCCCGGGCGAAGACCCGGGAACCTCGGTCAGGATCACGCAAATCACACTCCGCGCAGCGCCGCATTGTCCGGATCATACGGGCAATCTGCAATCACCGTCGCCTTGTAGCGCTCGCCCAGGATGGTGATCTCCAGCTCGGTCGCGACGGCCGCCAGGTCCGGGCGGACCATGGCCAGGGCCAGTGACTTCTCCACCCGCCAGCCATAGCCGCCCGACGTCGCCCGGCCGACCAGGTCGTCCCCCAGCCAGATGGGCTCGGAGCCGCGGGCGTCGGCGTCGGTGACGCCATGGACCTCCAAGGTCACTGCGGCGTTGGCCATGCCCCGCTCCGTCCAGGCGACCAGCCCCTCCTTGCCGAAGAAGCCGGGCTTCTTCATGGAGATGAAGCGGGACAGGCCGGACTCCAGGGCGGAATACTCGATGGACAGCTCCCGCGGGATCAGTTTGTAGGACTTCTCCAGCCGCAGGGAATCCATGGCTCGGATGCCGAACGGCTTGATGCCGAATTCCGCCCCCGCCGCCATCAGGGTGTCGAAGATCTCGTTCTGCATCTCGATGGGATGGTGGATCTCCCAGCCCAGCTCGCCGATGAAGTTGACCCGCAGGGCCCGCACCCGCGCCGCGCCGATGTCGATGATCCTGCCGGTCAGCCAGGGAAAGGCGGCGTTGGACAGATCGGCGTCGGTGACCCTGGCCAGCACGTCCCGGGACCGGGGCCCCGCCAGCACGAACACGCCGTGGGCGGTGGTCACCTTGTCGATCCGCACCGAGCCGTCCGTGGGGCAGGCCTTGATCAGATAGTCATGGTCATGCCGCTCCAGCGCGCCGGCGGACACCAGGTAGTAGCGCCCCGGCCCCTCCTTGAAGACGGTGAACTCGGCCCGCACGCCGCCCCGGGCCGTCAGCAGATAGGTCAGGCTGACCCGGCCCACGGCGCTGGGAACCTTGTTGGTGAACAGACCGTCAAGCCAGGCCTCCGCGCCGGGGCCGGTGACCTCGAACTTGGCGAAAGCGCTCATGTCCTGCAGGCCCACATGGGCGTGCACATGGCGGCATTCCGCCCCCACATGCTCGAAATAGTTGGAGCGGCGGAAGCTCCACTTCTCCCGGATCGGCTCCCCCGGCGCGGCCTCGGGGTGGTTCTCGTTCAGCAGCACGTCGGGCTTGTCGAGATCGGCCTCGGTCAGGGCGTAGCCGGGGGGGGCGAACCAGTTGGGCCGCTCCCAACCGAACACCGAGCCGAACACCGCGCCCAGGGCCTTCATCCGGTCATAGCAGGGGAAGCGCCGCAGGGGGCGGGCGGCGGTGCGCTCCTCGTCCGGATAGTGGACGGTGAACACCTTGGCGTAGGCCTCCTCGTTCTTCTGCTTCAGATAGCCGCGGCCGGCATAGGCGCCGAAGCGCCGGGGATCGACGCCCATCATGTCGATGGTGGGCTCCCCGTCGACGATCCAGTGGGCCAGCTGCCAGCCCGCGCCGCCGGCGGCGGTGACGCCGAAGCTGTGGCCCTCGTTCAGCCAGAAGTTCTTCAGCCCCGGCGCCGGACCGACGATCGGGCTGCCGTCGGGGGTGTAGGCGATGGCGCCGTTGTAGACGCGCTTGACCCCCACCTCGCCGAAGGCCGGCACCCGGGCGATGGCGGTCTCGATATAGGGGCCGAGGCGGTCCAGGTCCTCCTGGAACAGCTCGTATTCCGACTGGGGATCCGGCCCATCCACATAGCAGGCCGGGGCGCCGACCTCGTAGGGGCCGAGCAGCAGGCCCCCCGCCTCCTCCCGCATGTACCAGGAGCTGTCGCTCTCCCGCAGCACGCCCATCTCCGGCAGGCCCGCGGCCTTGCGCGCCTGGATCGCCGGATGAGCCTCGGTGACGATGTACTGGTGCTCCACCGGGATCACCGGCACGTCGAGGCCGACCATGGCGCCGGTGCGTCGCGCGAAGTTGCCGGTGCAGGAAATCACGTGCTCGCAGGTGATGTCCCCCTGATCGGTCTGCACCAGCCACTCGCCATTGGGCTGCTGCACGATGCCGGTGACCGTCGTCTGCCGGTGGATGGTCGCCCCCCGCTGGCGGGCGCCGCGGGCGAGGGCCTGGGTCAGGTCCGCGGGCTGGATATAGCCGTCGGCCGGATGCTGGATGGCGCCGATCAGGCCGTCGGTCTCGCAGAGCGGCCAGATCGCCTTGACCTCCTCCGGGGTCAGGAAGTTCACCTCCACGCCGATGGTCCGGGCGACGCCGGCATAGTAGCGGTACTCGTCCATCCGGTCCTTCGTCCGGGCGAGGCGGATGTTGGTCACGTTGCGGAAGCCGACGTTCAGCTCGGTCTCGGCCTCGAGGCTGGGATAGAAGCCCACCGAATACTTGTGCATCTGGCCGACGGAATAGCTCATGTTGAACAGGGGCAGCAGCCCCGCCGCATGCCAGGTGGAGCCGGAGGTCAGCTCCTTGCGCTCCAGCAGCACGCTGTCGGTCCAGCCCATCCGGGCCAGGTGATAGAGCGTGCTGACCCCGACAACTCCCCCGCCGATGACGACGGCGCGCGCATGTGATTTCATCTGATGGTCCTGGAAAGCGGCTGGGGCTCGGGTCGTCCGCCTCGCAACGAGACGGCAGTCCGGTGACCCTACACGATAGGCTGCGCCGTCCGCATCGGAGAGAACGATTCCGCCGCGACTCCGGAAGGATTGCGACCTCGCGCGGCGCAGACCGGTGACTGCGCAACGACCGGTCCCCGCCCCGAAAGCCGCCCTGAAAGCCGCCCAGAAAGCCGCCACGCCTTCCCGTCCGGGAGACGCCCGCTCCGGGCCTTGTTAAATTCGCAACGCCCTATGTCGAAATGGCATGGGGGCCAAATCTTCGGGTCATTCCTGCCTCAACCAAGCCACGAACCTGGCAATTCCTGCCGATGATAACGAGGTCGGAAACCCGGAGGAAAAGGACTGAATTGACGAACAACTTCGGGGTGTTAACGCCTGGTTAAGGTGTCCGGCGCGGCAAAGGAATTTTGTTTTCATGAAATTTTTTTGACGGATCGTCTAATTTTGCTGAATTGTTGCCCGCATCAGCGGTGGGGACGCTCCTTCATCTTCGGCGCGAGCGCTGTCTTCAGAGGCTTCCACCACCGGTGGTCGGGCCTTCGATCCCAGTGTTTGCAAGCCGGCAGCATGGGGGACGGCACAGATGCGGATGAACTGGAAATTGTCGACGGCGGCGGTGGCGCTGTCGATCTTCGGGGCGGGGGCCGGTTCGGCCATGGCGGCCGATGCGGCCGCCGCCGCGGCGGCGACGGACACCTCCGCGACCACGGTCCAGGACGTCATCGTCACGGCCACCCGGCGGGAAGAGACCGCCAACCGGATCCCCCTGGCCATCCAGGCCCTGGGCGGCGAAACCCTGGAGAAGCTCGGCGTCACCAATTTCGAGCAGCTGGTGGAGTTCCTCCCCAATGTGCGGACCGCGTCCCACGGGCCGGGCACCTCCTCCATCTACATTCGAGGCCTGTCCACGGACACGCCCGGCCTGCAGATCCTCGGCACGGCGGGATCGCAGCCCAATGTGGCCCTCTACCTCAATGACGCGCCCAGCTCCGTGCCGGGGCGCAACCTCGACGTCTATGCGGTGGACCTGCAGCGGGTGGAAGTGCTGTCCGGGCCGCAGGGCACCCTGTTCGGCGCCAGCGCCATGGGCGGCGCCATCCGCTACATCACCAACAAGCCGGACCTGAAGGATTTCCACACCGGCTTCAACGCCAGCTATTCCGGCGGCGGCGGCGCCGACCCCAGTTCGTCGGCCAACGCCTTCGTGAACATCCCGATCATCGAGGACAAGCTGGCGGTGCGGATCACCGTCTTCTCCGACAATCAGGGCGGCTATATCAGCAACGTGCCCGGCACGTTCCAGATGCCCTTCGACGGCCATGTGGGCCAGGCGGGCCAGCTGCCCACCGGCAACCCGCTGCTGGTGATCCGGGCCATCGATTCCTGCCAGGGGGTGGTGAACTGCACCGGCAGCACCTACACCGCGCCGACGCGGCAGATCATCGACAACGCCGCCTATGTGAAGAAGAACTTCAACGACGCCCACTACACCGGCGGGCGGATCGGCGGGACCTTCAAGCTCGACGACAACTGGTCGTTCGACCTGATGGACATGAACCAGAGCCTGAAGACCAACGGCGTGTTCGACTACCAGCCCGATGTGGGCGACCTGAAGGTCCAGCAGTTCGGCGACAACTGGCTGAAGGACGACTGGAACGAGGCGACCTGGACCATCAACGGCCGCCTGAACATGCTGAGCCTCGTCTATACGGGGTCGTACCTGGACCGGAAGACGGAACAGCACGCGGCCTATTCGGGCTATTCCAACAGCGGCGTCTACCTGCCCTATTACGAGTGCGATCGCGGCGTCTATTACACGGCGGCCTATAACGGCAATATCGGCAACAAGTGCTACTCGCCGGCCAAGAGCTATGTGGTCCGCGACACCAACAAGCGCATCACCCAGGAGCTCCGCGTCACCACCCCGGCCGAGTACCGGCTGCGGGCCACGGGCGGCCTGTTCTACGATTCCAACACGCTCTACGACAACACCGACTGGTACTACACGCAGCCTGCGGCGGGCTTCATCTATCCCCGCGCGCCGAACCCGGTGGTCAACGCCAATGACCCCAGTGTCCGCCCGTCCACCGACGGCTTCTTCAACGATGTGACCCGCAAGGACCGCCAATGGGCGGCCTATGGCGAGGTCTCCTACGACCTCATTCCCAACAAGCTGATCGCCACCGGCGGCGCCCGTTACTATGACGAGAAGGCCTCCATGACCGGCTCGTCCAACGGCAGCTTCGGCGGCGCCCGCGGGATCTACAACCCGGCCACCGGAACCTACAGCGCCTCGGCCACCCCGCCGCAGTACTACAACTACACCAACCTCGCCTCGACCCTGGCCGGCCTGTCGCCGGCCACCTATACCGGCACCCTGTGGAAGGCGAACCTGACCTACAAGCTCGACGACCGGTCCCTGGTCTATGCGACCTATTCCGAAGGCTTCCGGCCGGGCGGCTTCAACCGCAAGCCCTGCAACGTGGTCACCGCCGCCTGCGGCAAGCTGAAGGCCTATACCCCCGACCAGGTGAAGAACTACGAGGTGGGCTGGAAGCTGGCCCTGCTGGACCGCTCCCTGCAGTTCAACGCGGCGGCCTACCAGATCGACTGGACGGACATCCAGATGACCGTGTTCGACCAGAACATCTCGAACCAGACCTTCACCACCAACTTCGCCGATGCGCGCATCCGCGGATTTGAAGGGGACGTGACCTGGCGGGCGACCCACGCCCTGACCTTCGACAGCGGCTTCTCCTACAACGACTCCGAACTGACCAAGTACATCTATGCAAAGACCTCGACGCTGGTGCCGCTGGGCTCGCCGCTCGCGCTGGCGCCGAAGCTCCAGGGCAATATCCGCGGGCGTTACGAGTTCGAACTGCCCAACAACCTGCATGGCTTCGCCCAGGCCGGTTACCACTATGTGGGCAAGACGATCTCGTCGGACATCGCCGGCGGCGGCATCACCATGCCGACGACGAACCCGACCCTGGGCTACGCGGCCACCACGAACATCGTCTACAACGGCGTGACAGTGAAGCCGGGCGACGTGGTCGTGCCGGTGAACGCGTCCTTCGCCCAGCCGAGCTATTCGACCATCAGTGCGTCCATCGGGATCACCAAGGACAACACCACGGTCGAGCTGTTCGGCGAGAACCTGTCGGACCAGCGTCCGCAGCTCTACACCAGCGCCAATGACGGCGTGAAGCGGGTGACCACGATCCGGCCGCTGACCATCGGCATCCGGTTCTCGTTCAAGAACTAGACCTGAGTTGAAGGGCCCTCCTCCGATCCGGCGGGGGGCCTTTTCTCTCCTTCTGTTTGCGGGCGCGCCGACGCCCGCGTGTTCGGCGCCGTTTGTCGGAGCTCATTTGTTGGAGCCGTTGCATTTTGAATGGCGAACAGCATCCCCACCGGGATAGCGTGGCGGTCGCGGTCAAGCCCGACCCGAAGGACGCCCGATTGACCGAGACGGCCCCCTCCCCGCTCCCGACGCCGCCCCAGGCCGATGTCCTGCTGGGCCAAGCGCGGCGACTGATCGAGACGGCTCGGCCGTCCCAGGCGGCCGATCTCTGCCGCCAGGTGCTGGCCGACATCCCGAAGCAGGGCGAGGCGCTCTATGTGCTCGCGGTGGCGGAGCGGTATGCAAAGCGCCTGCCCGAGGCCCTGGCCGCCTGCGACCAGCTGATTGCGCTGGAGCCCCGGCTGGGCCGCGCCCACCAGGAGCGCGCCCATTGCCTGAGGGAGATGGGGGACCGTCCGGGGGCCTTTACCGCCTATCAGGCGGCGGTGGCGCACAATTCCGCTCTCGTCGCCAGCTGGGGGATGCTGGCCGAGATGCACGCCGCCGCCGGCAACGGCGCCGCCGCGGACTTCGCCCGGGACCAGCACGACTATCTGCGCCGCCTGCCGCCGGAGCTGCTGGGGGTGGCCAACCTGATCCGCGAAGGCCGTCACCTGAAGGCGGAGACCCTGTGCCGCAGCTTCCTGCAGACCCACGGCCATCACGTGGAGGCCATGCGCTTCCTGGCGGAGATCGGGGCTTTCTTCAACGCCTATGACGAGGCGGAGTTCCTGCTGGAGTCCGCCCTGGTGCTGGAGCCGGACAATACCAGCGCCCAGGTCGACTATGTGGACATCCTGCACAAGCGCCAGAAGTTCGAGAAGGCGCTGGAGCAGGCCCGGACCTTGCGCGCCCGGGCGCCCGACGTGCCGCAGTTCGAGCTGCTGTTCGCCAATGAGAGCCTGGCTGTCGGCAATTTCGACGACGCCCTCGCCGCCTATCGCCGCCTGGCGGTGGAAACCCCCAACAACCCCACCATCCACCTGACCCTGGGCCACGCCCTGAAGACCGTGGGCCAGCAGGCGGACGCCGTCAGCGCCTATCGCCGGGCCTACGCTCTCCGCCCGGACTTCGGCGACGCCTACTGGAGCCTCGCCAACCTCAAGACCTATCGCTTCACCGACGACGAGATCGCCGAGATGGAGCGGCGAGAGGCGGCGCCGACCACCGATCTGGTCGACCGCTACCACCTGGACTTCGCCCTGGGAAAGGCGCTGGAGGACCGGGGGGACTACGCCCGGTCCTTCGCCGCCTATGACCGGGGCAACCGGCTGAAGCGCGAAGAGGTGGGCTATGACTGGCGCCGGATGAGCCGCGACATCGCCCTGCAGTCAAGGCATTGCGCGGCCGAGCTGTTCGACGCCCGGAAAGGCGCGGGATGCCCGGCGCCGGACCCGATCTTCATCCTCGGCCTGCCCCGGGCCGGGTCGACCCTGCTGGAGCAGATCCTGGCCTCCCACAGCCAGGTGGAGGGCACGATGGAGCTGCCCAACATCCTGGCCCTCGCCCACCGGCTGAACGGCCGCCAGCGGGTGGACGAGGAGTCGGTGTATCCCGGCAATCTGGCCGACGTTCCCGCCGACCGGTTCCAGGCGTTCGGCGAAGCCTATCTGCGGGACACGAAGATCCACAGGAAGCAGGGCACGCCCTTCTTCATCGACAAGATGCCGAACAATTTCAAGCATATCGGCCTGATCCACCTGATCCTGCCCAACGCCAGGATCATCGACGCCCGGCGCGACCCGATGGGCTGCTGCTTCTCCGGCTTCAAGCAGCTGTTCGCCGAAGGGCAGGAGTTCACCTACGGCCTCGAGGAAATCGGCCACTACTACCGGGACTATGTGGACCTGATGGACCACTGGGACCGGGTGCTGCCGGGCAAGGTGCTGCGGGTCGACTACCAGGACGTGGTCGAGGATCTGGAGACCCAGGTCCGGCGCATCCTCGACCATTGCGGCCTGCCCTTCGAAGACGCCTGCGTGAACTTCCACCAGACCGAGCGGGCCGTGCGCACCGCCAGCTCCGAGCAGGTGCGCCAGCCGATCTTCCGCTCCGGCCTCGACCAGTGGGAACATTTCGAACTGTATCTTGCGCCCCTGCGCGAGGCCCTGGGCCCGGATCTGGCCCCTTCCCCGCCGGCCTCCGGGGCGGGTCAAACTCAGAAAAGGGACTGACCTTGGCCATTGCAGCGGAAACCGCAGCGCCGCCGACCTCGCCATCCGTCCTGGCCCGGTGGTTCATCCTGTCGGTCATGTGCCTCAGCTATGCGATCAACATCGCCGACCGCTATGTGGTGACCACGGTGATGGAGCAGATGCGGCTGGACCTGCATCTGAACGACGGGCAGATCGCGTTCCTCACCGGCGTTCCGCTGGCCCTGTTCTATGTCACCCTGGGCATTCCGATCTCCTGGCTTGCGGACCGGTCCAACCGGCGCAACATCCTCGGCGCGGCCCTGATCTGCTGGTCGGCCATGACCGCGCTGTGCGGCCTGTCCACCAGCTACATGCAGTTCCTGCTGGCCCGGATCGGCGTGGGCGTGGGCGAGGCCGGGGGCACGCCCCCCGCCAACTCCATCGTCGCCGACTATTTCCCCGCCGGACGCCGGGCGATGGCCATGGCCATCTTCGCCCTCGGCGCCCCCATCGGCGCCTGGATGGGCGCCGACATGGCCGGCTATGTGGCCGGCAAGTACGGCTGGCACGCCGCCTTCCTGGTGCTGGGCGTGCCGGGCGCCCTGCTGGGCCTGTTCGTGCTCCTGACCATCAAGGAGCCGGAGCGCGGCCGCCTGGACGCCGACGACAAGTCCGCCCGTCCCACCTTCCTGCAGACCATGGCCTTTCTCTGGAAGCAGAAGGCGGCGGTTCACATCACCATGGGCGCGGGCGTCTGCGCCCTGTGGGGCTGGGGGCTGATGTGGTTCACCCCCACCTTCCTGCAACGGGCCTATCATCTGAGCGTCGACCAGGCCGGCGCCGTGGTCGGGCCGATCCACCTCGTGGCCGGAACCGTCGCCTCCCTGGCCACGGCGTGGATCCTGTCCCTGAAGAGCTTCACCGATCCGCGGCGGGTCATCTGGCTGCTGGCCGCGGGCGTCGGGGTGACCACCATCCCGTCCTTCATCGCCTATCAGACCACGTCCCTGGACACGGCCCGGCTGATGCTGTGGATCTTCATCCCGGCCATCTATTTCTACATCGGCCCGGCCATGGCCCTGCTGCAGAACCTGGCCCCGCCGAAGATGCGCTCCACCTTCATCGCCGTGTCCCTGCTGGTGGCCAATGTGCTGAACCTGATCGTCGCTCCCCAGGCCGTGGGCTGGATGAGCGACCATTTCGCGGGGCCCCACGGAGCCGACGCGGAGTCCCTCCGTCTGGCCCTGCTGATCCTCGCCCCCACCGGCTTCTGGGCCGTGGCGCATTTCGTCCTTGCAGTCCGGACCGTGGTCGCTGAACAAAAGGCGGCGATCGGCTATATCTAGGCCGAGACCCTGTCCCCCACGCCCTGTTGGAGTTGATCCTTGGAACCGCTGAAGTCCTATATCGATGGCGCATGGGTGCGCCCGCTGACCTCCACCGACACCTGCGAGGCCATCAATCCGGCCACGGAGCAGCCCTGCGCCATCGTGGCCATGGGCGGCGCCGACGACGTGGACCGCGCCGTCACCGCCGCCCGCCGCGCCTTCGCCACCTGGGGCTTCACCACTCTGGACGAGCGGGTGGCCCTGGTGCGCAAGCTGGTGGCCAATTACGAGGCCCGCTATGACGAGATGGTCCAGGCCATCACCACCGAGATGGGCGCCCCCCACACCCTGTCGCACAACAGCCAGGCCGCCTGCGGCCCCGGCCACCTGAACGCCGCCATCGAGGCGGCGCTCGCCCTGGAATGGGAAAAGACCATCAGCAAGGGCGGCGCGCGCCTGGTGCTGGAGCCCATCGGCGTCGCCGGCCTGATCACCCCCTGGAACTGGCCGGTGAACCAGCTGGCCGCCAAGCTGGGCCCGGCCCTGCTGGCGGGCTGCACCGTGGTGCTGAAGCCCAGCGAGGTGTCGCCCCTGTCCGCCCAGCTGCTGGCGGAGTTCGTGGACGCCGCCGGCTTCCCGCCGGGCGTGTTCAACATGGTCCATGGCGCAGGCCCCGTGGTGGGCCACGCCCTGTCCACCCATCCGGAGGTGGACGTGGTGTCCTTCACCGGCTCCACCCGCGCCGGCATCCAGGTGGCCAAGGCCGCCGCGGATACGGTCAAGCGCGTGTCGCAGGAGCTGGGCGGCAAGTCCCCCAACATCGTCTTCGCCGATTCCGGCCTCGAGGCCTCGGTGGAGGCGGGCGTGCGCCGCTGCTTCGGCAATTCCGGCCAGTCCTGCAACTCGCCCACCCGGATGCTGGTGGAGGCGTCGGTCTATGACGAGGCCGTGGCCATCGCCGGCCAGATCGCCTCCAGCATCAAGGTCGGCGACCCGACGCAGCCCGGCCCGCACCTGGGTCCCGTGGTCAACCGCAGCCAGTTCGAGAAGATCCAGAAGCTGATCCAGGCCGGCATCGACGAGGGCGCGCGGGTGGTGGCTGGCGGCCCCGGCAAGCCGGAAGGCTTCGAGACCGGCTACTTCGTCAAGCCCACCGTGTTCGCCGACGTCACCAACCAGATGACCATCGCCCGGGAGGAGATCTTCGGCCCGGTGCTGGCCATGATCCCGTTCCAGGACGTGGACGACGCCATCGCCATCGCCAACGACACCCCCTATGGCCTCGCCGCCTATGTTCAGACGAAGGACAAGGACAAGGCCCACTATGTGGCCCGGCGTCTGCGGGCGGGCATGGTCAGCCTGAACGGCGCCACCCAGTCCTATGATGCGCCCTTCGGCGGCTACAAGCAGTCGGGCAACGGCCGGGAATGGGGCGGCTTCGGCCTGCACGACTATCTCGAATACAAGTCGATCAACGGCTACTGAGCCGCACGCGCGGGGCTGCCGACGATGAAGGTTTCCGGATGAAACTGAAGGATATCAAGACCTTCGTCGTCGGCAATCCGCCGCCCCACTTTGGCGGGCGCTATTTCGTGTTCGTCAAGCTGACCACTGACGACGGCGTGTTCGGGATCGGCGAGGCCTATTGCGTGCCCTTCGGCCCGCATCTGGTGGCGCGGATGCTGGAGGACGTGTTCCACCGCTACGTGGCCGGCCAGGACCCGCACGACATCGAGGTGATCTGGCGCCGGGTCTATTCCAGCGGCTTCACCCAGCATCCGGACCTGACCCTGATGGGGGTGCTCAGCGCCCTGGAAATGGCCTGCTGGGACATTGTCGGCAAGGCGGCGGGCCAGCCGGTCCACAAGCTGCTCGGCGGCAGGGTGCATGAGCGCCTGCGGGCCTATACCTACATCTATCCCCGCCCGGGAGACGCCACCGACGTCTATCACGACCCGGATCTGGCGGCGGAACGGGCCCAGCACTACCTCGCCCAGGGCTTCACCGCCCTGAAGTTCGATCCGGCGGGGCCCTATTCCGCCTTTGACGGCCGCCAGCTGAACCTGGAGGCCCTGGAGCTGTCGGAGCGGTTCGCCCGCACCCTGCGCGACGCCGTTGGCAGCAAGGCCGACCTGCTGTTCGGCACGCACGGCCAGATGACCGCCGCCGGCGCCATCCGGCTGGCGAAGCGGCTCGAGCCCTATGACCCCCTATGGTTCGAGGAGCCCACGCCCCCCGATGCGCCGGACGAGATGGCCAAGGTCGCCCGCGCCACCTCCATCCCCGTGGCGGCGGGGGAGCGGCTGACCACCAAGTACGACTTCCACCGGCTGCTGACCGCCGGGGCCGCCTCGATCCTGCAGATGAACCTCGGCCGGGTGGGCGGCATCCTCGAAGCCCGCAAGATCGCCGGCATGGCGGAGTGCCACCACGCCCAGATCGCCCCGCACCTCTATTGCGGCCCGGTGGTGGGGGCGGCCAACATCCAGGTGGCCGCCTGTTCCCCCAACTTCCTGATCCTGGAAGGAATCGAGGACTGGAGCGGCTTCCACGCCGACATCCTGATGCAGCCGATCCGCTTCGAGGACGGCTATGTGATCCCCCCGGACGCGCCGGGCCTGGGGGTCGAGCTGAACGAGGCCGTGGCCGAGGCCCATCCCTATGCCGGCGACATGCTCCATCTGGAGATGACGCAGCATCCCGTCGTCTGAGGCGAAGCGGGTGGCGGACAGCTTCGACTACGTGATCGTCGGCGCTGGCACGGCCGGATGCGTCGTAGCCGCACGGCTGAGCGAGGATCCGTCCGTGCGCGTGCTGCTGCTGGAGGCGGGGGGCTCGGACCGGACCCTGTGGATCCAGCTGCCCATCGGCTATGGCCGCACCTATTTCGACCCCTCCGTGAACTGGATGTACGACAGCGAGGCGGAGCCGGCCCTGAACGGTCGGCGGAGCTACTGGCCCCGGGGCAAGGTGATCGGCGGCTCCGGCTCCATCAACGCCATGGTCCATGTGCGAGGACGGCCGGAGGATTTCGACGACTGGCGGGACCTGGGCAATCCCGGCTGGGGTTTCGAGGACGTGCTGCCCTATTTCCGCCGGTCGGAGGATTTCGACGGCCCGGCCTCCGACTGGCGGGCCCGGGGCGGACCGCAGCACGTGACCGACATCACCGACCGGGCCCACCCCCTGTGCCGGGTGTTCGTGCAGACGGGACAGGCCCTGGGCTTTCCCGAAAGCCCGGACTTCAACGGTCCCGCCGGAGAGGGGGTGGGCGTCTATCAGATCAATACCCGCAAGGGCCTGAGGGCCTCCACCGCCAACGCCTATCTGCGACCGGCGCTTCGCCGGGGGAACCTGCGGCTGCTGACCCTCGCCCGCGCCACGCGGCTCCTGTTCGAAGGTGGCCGCGCCCTAGGCGTGGAATATGACCGCGCAGGCGTCCGGACCGAGGTCCGCGCCCGGCGGGAGGTGGTGCTGTGCGGCGGGTCCGTGGCCACGCCCCAGCTGTTGCAGCTGTCCGGCGTCGGCGACGGGGCGCATCTCCAGGGCGTGGGGATCGAGACGGTGCGCCACGCGCCGGCGGTGGGGCGAAACCTTCAGGACCATCTGGCGGTCTCGTACTTCTATCGCAGCAACCGGCCGACCCTGAACGACGAACTGCGCCCCCTGACCGGCAAGATCCTGGCGGGCCTGCGCTATCTCCTGGACCGGGGCGGTCCCCTGTCGCTGAGCGTCAACCAGGGGGGCGGCTTCGTCCGCAGCCGGCCGGAGCTGACCCGCCCGGATCTGCAGCTCTATTTCAGCCCGGTGAGCTATACGAAGACGCCCCTGTCCGAGCGGCGGCTTTTGAACCCCGACCCGTTCAGCGCCTTCCTGTTGTCGTTCAACGCCTGCCGCCCCACCAGCCGGGGGGAGATCCTGATCCGCTCCGCAGATCCCTTCGCCGCCCCCGCGATCCGTCCCAACTACCTGTCCACCGACCAGGACGTGGCCGACGCCGTGGCGGGCGCGCGCCTGCTGCGCCGGATCGCCGCCACTGCGCCGCTGCGCCACATCATCACCGACGAGCTGGTCCCCGGCCGTCACCTGCAGACCGACGCCGAGCTGCTGGCCGACGTCCGCGACCGGGCGGACACGGTCTACCACCCCGTGTCCACCTGCCGCATGGGGCCAGATCCGGCCACGTCCGTCGTGGACGCCCGGCTGCGGGTCCACGGGATCGCCGGCCTGCGCATCGTCGACGCCGCGATCTTTCCGACGATCACCTCGGGCAACACCAACGCCCCCACCGTCATGGTGGCGGAAAAGGGAGCAGACATGATCCGGTCCGACGCGCGCGGCGGAAACTCCGGGGATAACTGGTAGAATTAATTTACCGGTCCAGTCGCCGTGTTAGGCTCGTCTCCGGACACTCGGGGGACAGGCCATGCAGCACCGGATCGACCTTCGCAAGCTGCCGCCGCTCAAGTCCCTGAAGGGGTTCGAGGCCGCCACCCGGCACCAGAGCATCCGCGCCGCAGCGGACGAGCTGTGCCTGACCCATCCCGCCATCAGCCACCAGGTGCAGCTGATCGAGGAGGCCCTGGGCATCGCCCTGTTCGCCCAGGAAGGCCGGCGGATCGTCTCCACCGAGGAGGGGCGCGTCCTCTACCCTTACGTCCGCGCCGCCTTCGAGTCCCTGATCGAGGGGGTGGAGGCCGCCCATCGCCACGCCACCGACAAGCCCCTGCGGGTTCAGGCCTATGTGACCGCCTCCATCCGCTGGCTGGCGCCTCGGGCGCCGGGGTTCCTGAAGGCCCATCCGCACCTGCGGATCACCCTGAACACCTGCGCGCCGGACTGGGAGTTCGACGACGTGCACGCCGATGTGGGCCTGGTCTATTGCGAGACGCCGCCGCCGCCCAAGTATCACTGGACGCCCCTGTTCGAATACAGCCTGACCCCGGTCTGTACGCCGCAGCGCGCGGTCCTGCTGGGGGCGCGGCCCGAGCCCGCCGACCTGGCGCGCCAGCCGCTGATCCTGATCCATTCGGAACGGCTGAACTGGGAGACCTGGTTCGAGAGCGCCGGGGTCCCGTTCACGCCGACCACGCCCTACGTGCTGGTGGACACCCTGGCCGTGGCGCTGGAACTGGCCCTGGCCGGCGAGGCGATCGCCCTGGTCAACGGTCCCTTCGTGGACCGGGAGCTGGCCAGCGGCCAGCTGGTCCGGCCCGTGTCGCACACCGCCGTCTGCCCCGGCGCCTGGGGCCTGATCTGCCGGGCGGAGCTGAAGGACAGCCCGCGCATCCGCGACTTTCTCGACTGGATGAGCGCCGACCTGCCCCCCTCCATGTCCGCGCCCCGGGACGGCCCGCGGCTTCGGCCCCTATGACAGGCTGATCCAGACCGACTTGGACTGCAGATAGCCGTCCAGGCATTCCAGCGACTTGTCCCGGGTGTTGCCCGACTGCTTGTAGCCGCCGAAGGGCTGGGTCATGTCCCCGTCGCCGAAGCAGTTGACCCAGACCACCCCCGCCTCCAGCGCCTTGACGAGGCGATGGGCGCGCTTCAGGTCCGCCGTCCAGACGCTGGCGGCCAGCCCATAGATGGACTCATTGGCCAGCCGCACGGCCTCGTCCTCCGTCTCGAAGCGGAGCAGGCTGGCCACCGGGCCGAAGATCTCCTCCTGCGCCAGGGACATGCCGGAGGCGACCCCGGTGAACAGGGTGGGCAGGACATAGGCCCCCTCCGGTCGCCCGGGGTCGGCGCCCCCGCCGAAAGCCAGTTCGGCCCCTTCCGCCACGCCGTCGGCGATGCGGGCGAGGACGCCTTGCTGGTGGGCGCGACAGACCATGGGACCGAGGCTGGTGGTCGGGTCCAGGGGATCCCCGGGACGATAGAGCTCCGCCGCCCGGCGGGTGAAGGCGCGGACAAAGTCCTCGTGCAGGTCCGCATGCACCAGCAGGCGCGAGCCCGCGTTACAGACCTGTCCCGCATTGTCGAAGATGCCCCGCACCGCGGCGTCCACCGCCGTGTCGAGATCGGCAAGGTCCGGCAGGAAGATCTGCGGGCTCTTGCCGCCCGTCTCCAGCGCCACGCGCTTGAGGTTGGACTGGCCCGCCGCCATCATCAGCCGGCGCCCGGTGGCGGTGGAGCCGGTGAAGCTGATCTTGGCCACGTCCGGATGCAGGGCCAGCGCCGCCCCCGCCACCGGTCCCAGGCCATTGACCACATTGAACACCCCCGGCGGGCCGCCCGCCTCGACGAACAGCTCCGCCAGCCGGATGGGGCTGAAGGCCGACCGCTCCGAAGGCTTCAGCACCACGCAATTGCCCGCCGCCAGGGCCGGCGCGATCTTCCATGCGGCCATCAGCAGCGGATAGTTCCAGGCGGAAATGGCGCCCACCACCCCCAGGGGCTCCCGGTGGATCAGGTGCACGGCCTCCTGGGCCGTATTGGTCACCGCCCCTTCGATCTTGTCGATGCACTCCCCGAACCAGCGCAGGGTGAGCACGGTCTCCGGCACATCGATGGTCAGGGCGTCGGCCACCGGCTTGCCCATGGACAGGCTGTCCAGCAGGGCCAGCTCCACGGCGGCCTGCTCCACCAGATCGGCGAAGCGGGCGAACACGGCCATCCGGGCCCGGGGCGCCATGTGACGCCAGCGCCCGTCCGCCCAGGCCGCCCGAGCCGACGCCACCGCCCGGTCGATGTCCGCCGCCCCGCCGCAGGCCATCTCGGCCAGCACCTGGCCGTCCGCCGGGTACACCGCCTCCAGCACCGCCCCGTCGAGGGCAGGTTCCTGGCGGCCGTCGATGAACAGGCCCGTGGGAAGGGTCAGGCTGGCCGCCCGGGCCGCCCAGCCGGCGCGATCGGTGGGGGCAGCGTCGCTCATCCGCGCCGGGCCACGACCTCGTAACCGGGCGCTTCCGGCTCGTCGTCGGTCATCTGGTCGGGGAAGCCCACGCCCAGCACCTTCACGCCGCAGGGCTCCTCGTAGCGGCGGATGATGTTGGGGGACAACTCCCGCGGGCCGTACCGGGCGGCGCTGTCCTTGAAGATGTTCAGCACCAGAGGCGACAGCTCCAGCGGCACGTTCAGGTCCCGGGCCAGCTGGTCGAACAGGCCCACGTCCTTGATCACCAGGTCCATGGTGAAGTTGATGTCCCGGCTGCCGTTCAGGATCACCTGGCTTTCCGTCTCGTGCACGAAGGAATTGCCGGACGAGATGCGGATCGCCTCATAGGCGGTGTTCATGTCCATGCCGGCGACCTTGCAGGTGGTGAGCGCCTCGGCCAGGGCCACCAGATGCACCGTGCAGAGATAGTTGGTCACCACTTTCAGCTTCGAGGCGCTGCCCAGCTCGCCGGTGTGCAGGATGCGGCGGCCCATGACCGTCAGGACCGGCAGGGCGTGCTCGAACGCCGCCCGGCGGCCGCCGGCGAAGATGGCGATGTTGCCCGTATCCGCCCGGTGGCAGCCGCCGGACACCGGGCATTCCAGGATCATGGCCCCCTTCGCCTCCACCAGGGCGCCCAGGCGCAGCACTTCGGCATGGTCCGTGGTGCTCATCTCCAGCCAGGTCTGGCCGGGGCGCAGGGCGGGAATGAAGCCGTCCGGCCCCTCGGCCACGGCGGCGGTGGCGGCGGGGGACGGCAGGCAGGTGATGAGGATGTCTACCTGCTCCGCCATCTCCCGGGGGGAGGCGGCGGCCCTGGCCCCGCGGGCGACAAAGCCCGCCACCAGGTCCGGATCCAGGTCCCGCACCGTCACGTCGTGACCATTGCGCACGAGACTGCCGGCCAGCTTGCCGCCGACGTTTCCAAGACCGATGAAGCCGATTTTCATGAGGGACAGACCTGTGAGACGACGGACGGGGACGGGACGCAAGGCCCCTCTGCGCGGCCTAGCTAGGGAGCCTCCCCCACCTGCGACAAATGAAAATTTTGACCCGATAGCCAAATTTAATTGGGCGGCGCCGGATCCGTAATCCCCGCATTTTGCTTGAAGTGCGTCGGAGAACCGCCCCTCATCCCGTCCATGACTGCGACCGACGCCCACCCCATCGACAGCCCCCTGAGCGATGTGGAGCTGGCATCCTTCCCCTGTTCCTGCGGCACGGCGAAGGAGGCGGACGTGTTCCGGGCGCTTGTGGGCCATATCGAACGGGGCGAGGTCCGGCCCATGGTGGCCGCGGTGTTCCCGCTGCAGGACCTGGTCGCGGCGCAGGAGATATTCCTGGCCCCGGGGGCATGTGGCAAAGCTGCTGGCGGCGCCGCCGGAGTGACGGCGGGCGATCCGGATGGCGGTTCCCCGCTGAAGGCCGGGAATGACGCTAAATTATTGAATTATATAAACTCTCGGCATTCCCGAGCTTGACCCGGGAACCTCGCTCAGGACAACCCCTCCCCGCCTACATAGCGCGGGTCATGGGGCGTGCGGCTGAAGATCTGGCGCACCAGCGGTTCGAACGCCGCCAGCGGTAGCGTGTCGTAGTCCGGATCGAACGACGCCTGGTCCCAGGCCTCGCAGAAATGGGCGCAGGCGTCGTACCAGGGATGGTCCTTGAACCGGTCCCGCATGAACCGGTCCCCGCCCATGTGATGGACATAGTAATAGGTCTGGAACAGGCCGTGCTGCTCCACGATCCAGGTCACCTCCGGGCGGACATAGGGGCGGAGGATCCCGGCGGCGACCTCCGCGTGGTTGTAGGGCGCCAGCTCGTCGCCGATGTCGTGGACCAGGGCGGCTGCGACCATCTCGTCATCGGCCCCGTCCCGCCGGGCGCGGGTAGCGGTCTGCAGCACATGACCCAGCCGCGACAAAGGATAGCCTTCCAGGGAATGATCCAGACGCTGCAGGGTCTCGAGGATCCGGTCCGGCAGGCCCACGGCGAAGTCCCGCTCCGACTGGTCGAGCAGGGCGTAGTCCTCGGCCGTGCCATCCTTCATCTGCCGGAAGCTGACGATCTTGCCCATGGAGGACCCTTCCCTTCCGGATCAGCTGACGGCGTCGCGGCGCAGCACCCGATAGAGGCTGCGCGGACCGTCGATGTCGATATAGCAGCCCTGCAGATGCCGCAGCCCCTCCGCCGGGTCGAAACCTGTGCGGCCGTGCAGCAGCCGGACATTGTCGAACATGACCAGATCCCCGTCCTCCAGCAGGAAGCGGATCTCGAAGGCCGGGTCGCGGAGCATGTGGTCGAACACCTTGCGGGCGCGGTAATAGGCGTCCAGCCGCTCCGGCGCCATCAGCGGCACATAGTCCAGCCGCGGGCTCATGTGGATGCCGCGGATGGCGCCGGTGACGTCCAGTTCGATGGGCGGGGCGCTGGCCACCAGCTCCGTCGTCGGGTCCTGGAAGCGGAAGCGGACCGGGGTCTCGCTGAGGGCGGCGAAGGCCTGCGGGTCCCGCTCGCGCAGGGCGGTGGCTACCGTGAGCCCGTCCGCCAGGGTCGACAGGCCGCCGGTGGTCTCGTTGACCAGGCAGTGCAGCAGCTGCACCCCGGGCACCGGCGTGCGGTAGGGATTGTCCGTGTGCGCCCCGAGCGCCAGGGCGGTGTAGGCCAGATCATTCGCGTTCGGAACAGATCGGACGTCGAACAGGTCGCCGAAATTGGTGTCGCGCACATGGCCGAAGGCCTGGCCCACCCGGATCACCGACCGGTCCGTGCTCGGCACGCCGGTGAAGATGACGAAGCCGTATTCGAGGAACGCGGTCACCCAGGCGAGGCGGGTCGCCGCATCGGCGTCCTCCGCCCAGACGAACTTCGGCGGCTCGGTCAGGTCCCCGGTCCACATCCGCACGGGCGGCAGGTCGTGGTCCCCCGCCGGCAGGGCGATCTCCCGGGCCAGGCGGCCGCTGTCATAGACGGCCGCATGGCGGTCGGAGAAGCGGACCTCGAACCGGTCCGCCTCCAGATCGATGATGTCGGTGATGGACAGGTCCAGGGGCAGGTCCGACGGGTCGTGCAGGCGCGGGCCGGTGGTGCGGTCCATGGCCTCCGGCGCCTCGCTGCGCTCCCGCAGCCAGATGGGGTGGATCGGCACGGCCACGCCATCGGGCATCT
>CAINOV010000271.1 GCA_903851655.1 uncultured Caulobacterales bacterium | reverse complement strand
TCCGCCACCTCGTAGGCTTCCTCCACCGTATAGGGAGCGATCGTGGCCCAGGTCTGCTCCAGGTCCCAGGGGCATCCGCCGTCGGGATTGCGCAGTTGCGCCATCAGGTCGAGCAGACCCTGGATCGGTGTGACGCCGGCCGCACTTTGGTCATCCGCCATGATCATCTCCCGCCGTTCGCCGACCGCGAACGAAGCCTGAGGATCGCATGATTCCGAGCCAGGCGTCCCGGCCCGGCCGGGCCCTGGCTCAGGGCTTCAGGCCCAGCGTCCGGCCCGGAGCGCCGGCGGCGTCCAGATAGGCGCGACCGTCGGCTTCCTGCCAGTTGAGCACGGTGACGAAGCCATTGGCCGCCGGGGCGGATCGCTCCACATGGCTCTCGTGCGCCACTGGGCGGCCGTCGGCGGCCAGGGCCTCGGTCAGCACGCGACCGGACTCGCGACCGGCGCCGCCGATCTTCAGGCCCAGGATCTGCGCCGCCGTGGGGGCGACGTCGGCGTTGCCCACCGGTGTCTCGTCCGTCAGCCCCGCCTTGAAGTCCGGTCCGATGGCGGCCATGAAATTGTGCGTGTCCTGGCGTCCGAAGGAGCCGTGCATGCCCTGGCCCTGCTGCAGGGTCGTGTCGGCGACCTCGGCGCCGCAGGTCTCTGGATCGGCGCAGCCGGTGCTGAAGGAGCGGAACGACACATAGATGGCCGGCGCCGGCGTCCGGGCGGTGCCGCTCATGCCGATCCGGCTGGTGGGCAGGGCGCCGGGAACGGGGCCCAGGTCATCGCGCACGAAGAGAGCCCCGGTATAGTCCTCCCGGGTCAGGGCCTCCACGATCCGCCGGGCGGCGCCGGCGGGATCCGCGCCGGGCAGATAGAGGATGTCGGAGCCGCCATTACCCGCGACCACGGCCACGGGATGGGCGAAGTCCGGACCGATCACGGCGCTGCCCTGGCGGGGATAGACCGCGTCGCTGATCTCGATCTCGTAGCCCGACGGATCGAACAGCTTCAGGCCCAGCGCCTTGGCCAGGTCCATGGCCAGGAAGCCGCCTGGCAGGAACCCGGGCTGCACGTCCCGATAGACGCCCTTGGCGGCCGCGCTGGTCTCGCTCTGGCGGGAAATGGTGGAGAAGCCGTGGTCGGCGGTGACCAGGATGTCCGTCGTGGCGTCCAACCCGAGGGCCTTCAGGGTGTCGCGCAGGGCCTGCAGATTGTCCGAGGCGTTGCGGATCGCCGCCAGGGAGGTGGGGCCGTTGATGCCGGGCGTCAGGGTGTTGAGGCTATCCCCCTGGTTGTGCTGCGTGCCGTCTGGATCCCGGGACCAGTAGACCAGCACGAAGGGCTTGCCCGCCGCCTTGAAGCGGGGCAGCAGCACCTTGGTGGCCACGTCCCGGAACCAGGCCTGCTGGTCGGTGTTCGCCACCCGGACGCCGGGCATGTTGTAGGCCCCGGGATAGGTGTTGAGGCCCCGGTCGGGCGCCTTGACGTCCAGTCCGGCCCCGGCCATGGCGTCCAGCACGTCCTTCGGCACGGGCGCGCCCCCGTCGGACGGATAGCCGGTGGCGTCGTCGATCAGGATCGTGCTCTTCCCGTCCCGGGCGCTCACGTCCTGCAGCCCGGCGGGGCCCAGCTTGCCGACGGTCGCCGTGGAGAAGCCGGACAGGCTCGCGGCGCGCAGGAGGCTGGTCTCGTTCAGCACGTCGCCGCCATATCGGGCGTTGAGGCGGTCCAGCATCGCGTCATCCTCGACGCCGGCCACCACGGAGGCGTAGGGCGGCTCGAAGGGCTGGCCTACAAAGATGACATTGCCGAAATCGCCCGTATCCCCCGGCCGGTGCCCCGTGGCGATCGCCGCCGCGTTCGGGGTGGTGAAGGTGGGATAGACCGAATGGCTGTTCTCGAAATTCACCCCGTCGCGGCGCACGGCGGCCAGGGCGGGGGCGGTGTCCGGGGTGACGATGTGCGACCTAAGCCCATCCGCCACGAAGATGATCACGTTGTGCGGCGCCGGCGCCGGATCGGCCATGGCGGTTCCGGCGAACGGCAGGGCGGACAGGGCTGCGGACAAGAGCAGGAACTTCAACATCAGACGGCCGACTCCGGACTGTTAGGACAGGCGTTCAGGGATGGGCAGCTACACTGCCCGTGTTCCGTGACAGTTTGCTCACGCACGCGTCGCGCTCAACTCGCGAGATCCGGGCGCAGGACCACCTTGCCCACCACCTTGCGCGTGCTGAGCATGTCGAAGCCCTCGCGCCAGCGGGCCAGGGGCAGTTCGACGTGGACGTGTGGGCGGATGGCGCCCCGGTCGGCCAGGGCGTCAATGGCGGCGATGTTCTCGCGGCCCCGCTCCGGAAACTGCCGGCCATATTCCCCCGCCCGGACGCCCACGACGGAGAACCCCTTGATCAGGGGCATGTTCACCGAGACCGTGGGGATCCGCCCGGAAGTGAAGCCGATCACCAGCAGGCGTCCGTCGAAGGCGATGCAGCGCACGCTCTCGTCGAAGATGTCGCCGCCCACGGGATCATAGATCACGTCGGCCCCATGACCGCCGGTGATGGCCTTGACCTGCTCCCGGAAGCCCGCGCGGACGTCCACCAGGGCGTCGGGCTGGTACAGGTCAGCAATGGCCGCGAGCTTGTCCGGCGAGGCGCTGGCGGCGATGACACGGGCCCCCAGACGCCGGGCCAGATCGACGCAGGCGAGGCCCACGCCGCCGGCGGCCCCGTGCACCAGCACCCACTCGCCGGGCTCGAGCCGGGCGCGGCGGACCAGGGCCACATAGGCCGTCAGATAGGCCGCGGGATAGGCGGCCGCCTCGGCGAAGCTCAGCGCCGCGGGCTTTGGCCGCACGGCCGCGACATCGGTCACCACCTGTTCGGCGAAGCCCCCCAGCCGGGCCCCGCCCACCACGGCCTCGCCCAGGCGGGCCGCATCGACGCCCGGTCCGACCGCGTCGATCACCCCCGCGAAGTCGAGGCCCGGCGTGAAGGGGCAGGGGGGCTTGAACTGGTACTCCCCGCGGGTCATCAACAGATCGGGAAAGTTCACCGACGCCCCCATGACCCGGACGCGCACCTCGCCGGGTCCCGGCTCGGGCGTCGGAACCTCGGCGACGGCGCAGCCGGCATAGTCCGGCGACAGGGCGGAAACGACCAGGGCCTTCATGGACGCCTCAACCGGCGAAGCTGAGGCCGACGGCGCGGGACAGCTCCGCCAGCGCCTGCTCCTGCGAGCTGACCTTGATCGCCGTCATGCCAAGCTGGGCGGCCGGTTTGCAGTTGATCCCGAGGTCATCGAGATAGACTGCGCGGGCGGGGGCGACCGACAGGGACTCGCACATCATCTGGTAGATGCGCGGATCGGGCTTGCGCACGCCGATCTTCGAGCTTTCCAGCACCACGTCGAACAGGGCCATCACCTCCGCCACGGCGGCGGCCTTGTCCATCGTGCCGGCCATGCCCGCTCCCTTGCCGGTGGACACATTGTTGGTGATGCAGCCGACCTTGAACCGGGCCTTGCAGGCCTTGAGCGCCGCCACCATCGCCGGCCGCACGTCGCCCGACAGAAGGGGCAGGATCTCCGCCCCGCGGATGTCGTGACCCAGCGCGATGGCCTCTTCGCGGAACAGGACGTCAAAGCGGGCGGCGTCGATCTCCGACCGTTCGAACAGGGCCCAGGCGTTGGTGTCGGGGTGGGTGGCGTTGACGGTGCGGATGAAGTCGACAGGCAGGCCGCGTTCCAGCTCGAAACGGCGGAAGGACTCGAAGGGCGAGGTGGTGATGACGCCGCCAAAGTCCCAGATCACTGCTTCTATCGTCACCGCGTCGCTCCCTCGTCATGGCCCAAGGCTAGGGCGGCGCCCGATGCGACGCAAGGCGGACCCAGCGTCAACTGGCTTCGGCGAAGGCGTCGTCGGCGCGCCAGTCGAACAGCTCGCACAGCACCCGCAGCCGGCGTCCCCGCTCCGACGTCAGGTCCGGGTCCCGGGCGAGGACCAGACGGGCGTCATCGGCCGCGGCGCGGACCAGTTCGGCATGGGCCAGGGGATCGGCGAAGCGGTAGTTGGGCAGGCCGCTCTGCTTCAGCCCCATCAGGTCGCCGCCGCCCCGCAGGGTCAGGTCCCGCTCGGCGATCTCGAACCCGTCCTCGGTCTGGCGCAGGATCTCCATCCGGGCCTTGGCGGTGGCGGACAGGGGCGGCGCGTAGAGCAGGACGCACGCGCTCTTGCCCGCGCCGCGCCCGACCCGGCCGCGGAGCTGGTGCAGCTGGGCGAGGCCGAAACGCTCGGCGTGTTCGATGACCATGATCGTCGCGTTGGGTACGTTCACCCCCACCTCCACCACGGTCGTGGCCACCAGCACGGCGATGTCGCCCGCGGCGAACTCGGCCATCACCCGGTCCTTGTCCGCGGCGGGCATCTTGCCGTGGATCAGGCCGACCCGGGCGGTGAGCCGCTCGGTCAGGTCCGCGGCGCGCCCCTCCGCCGCCTGGACGTCCAGGAACTCGGACTCCGCCACCAGGGGGCAGATCCAGAAGGCCTGGGCCCCGGTGGCGGTCACCTCCGCCAGCCGGCGGATGACGCTGTCCACCCGCGTCAACGGCGTGGCGGTCGTCACCACCGGCTGGCGGCCTGGGGGCTTTTCGTCGATACGGGACACGTCCAGATCGCCGAACAGGGTCAGTTCCAGGGTCCGGGGGATCGGCGTTGCGGACAGGGCGATCAGGTGCACCGCCTCGCCCTTGGCCATCAGCCGCCGGCGCTCGGCCACGCCGAAACGGTGCTGCTCGTCGATCACGGCCAGCCCCAGCCTGTGGAACCGGACCTCGTCCTGGAACAGGGCGTGGGTGCCGACCACCAGGCCCGCCGATCCGTCCGCCAAGGCGGCCAGCTTGTCCTGCCGCTGGGCGCCCTTGTCCCGGCCGGTGAGCAGAACCGTTCGAATCCCTGCTTTTTCCAGCGGTTCCGCCATGCTTTCAAAGTGCTGGCGGGCCAGGATCTCGGTGGGCGCCATCAGGGCGGTCTGCCGTCCCGCCGCGGCCAGTTCGGCCACGGCGAGCATGGCCACCACCGTCTTGCCGGAGCCCACATCCCCCTGGACGAGACGGGACATCCGCTCTCCCGACGCCAGATCATCCCGGATCTCGCCCAGGGTCCGGACCTGGGCGCCCGTCAGCCGGAAGGGCAGGTCCGCCTCCACCCGGCGGGCGAGGTCGGCGCGCCGGATCGGCGGCGTGGGCTCCGCCCGCCGCCGCGCCTTGCGCTGGACCATGGCCAGGTGATGGGCGAGCAGCTCGTCAAAGGCCAGTCTCTGCGCGGCGTCGGTGTCCGGAGACAGGTTCGCCGTCGTTTCCGGATGGTGCAGCGCCTCCAGCGCGTCGCGCCAGCCGGGCCAGCCCCGGCGGGCCAGCCAGTCGGGATCCTGCCATTCCTCCAGCGCCGGCGCCCGGCTGAGCGCCTCCAGCGCCAGCCGGCTGAGCACCCGGGGCGCGAGGCCCGTCACGCCGGGATAGACCGCCTCGGACCGGGCGATCTGCCCCTTGCGGTCGGCGGCCATGAGGTGATCGGGATGGGCGATCTGCGCCTCCACGCCGAAACGCTCCAGCCGACCGCTGGCCACCCGCTCCGCGCCCGGCGGATGCGCCCGCTCCAGGTGCTCGCCAAAGCCCTTGAACCAGACCAGATTGACGAAGCCGGTGTCGTCATGGGCGCGGATGCGCCAGGGCTGTCCGCGGCGCTGCGGCGGCAGGTGCTGGTCGATCACGAGGTCGAGAATGACCAACTCCCCGTCGAGGGCGCTGCGGACGGTGGCCTCGCTGCGCAGGATCAGGCCCGACGGGCTGAGGAACGCCAGATCCCGGACCAAGGGCCCGGCCGCCCGCGCCACCAGGGGCGCAAGCTTGGGCCCGACGCCCTTCAGCGTCGAGATTTCAGCAAACAGGGGAAAAAGACTCGGCGGACGCATCATCGCACCATAGACCGCCTGCGGAATTCCGTTAAACAGGCTGCGCCGCGCAAACCGCGCCCCATATTGATGTCATGCAGCACAATCCCCTCGATACCGACCGCGTGAAGAAGCTGAAGTTCCGGGCCTGGCGCCGCGGGTTCCGCGAGGCTGACCTGATCCTGGGTCCCTTCGCCGACGCCCATGCGGCGGACCTGGCCCCGGAGGCGCTGGACCAGTTCGAACGCCTGCTCGAGGTTCCCGACCAGGACCTTTACGGCTGGATCATCGAGCGCGAGCCGACGCCGGCGCCCTTCGATTCGCCCCTGATGGACCAGATCAAGGCGTTCCGGTTCGGCGCCCGCCAGACCCGATCCGATCTCGGCGGCTGAGCGCGGTCCCATGAGCGAAACCCTGCACTCGCCCGCGGACGTGACGCGGCTGGCGCGCCTGTCCGGCCGACTGACCCTGGCCGGCGCGCCGGAGGGCTTCGATGCGCTCGCCTCGGCGCAGCTGGCCCGAGCGCACGGGGGCGTCAGCGTGTTCATCGCCCGCGACACGGCCCGGGCGGGCGCCTTCGCCGACGCGGTGCGCTTCTTCGACCCCGGGATCGAGCTGGTGGAGCTGCCCGGCTGGGACTGCCTGCCCTATGACCGCGTCGGCCCCAGCGCTGGCGTGTCCGCCAGTCGCATGGCCGCCCTGTCCCGGCTCTGCGCGGCGCCGGGCCCCGGCGACGCGCCGCGCCTGGTGGTGACGGCGGCGTCCAGCGTCATCCAGCGCCTGCCCCCGCGGGACGCCATCCGCCGGGCGACGTTTTCCGCCCGTATCGGGGACGACGTCTCGATCCGCGACCTGGAGCAGTATTTCGCCGTCAACGGCTATATCCGCGCCTCCACCGTGTCGGAGCGCGGGGAGTTCGCCATTCGCGGCGGCGTGATCGACGTCTATCCGCCCACCGCCGAGGAACCGGTCCGGCTGGACCTGTTCGGCGACACCCTCGAGGCGATCCGCGGCTTCGACGCCATGACCCAGCGCTCCACCCGCCAGTTGCAGGCGATCGAGCTGCTGCCCGTGAGCGAGGCCCTGGTGGACGCCGCGGCCATCTCCCGCTTCCGCTCCGGCTTTGTCGCCCTGTTCGGCGCGGCGTCGGACGATCCGCTCTACGCCGCCATCAGCGAGGGCGGCCGCCGCGGCGGCATGGAGCATTACCTGCCCCTCTTCTACGAGACGACGGAAACCCTGTTCGACTATCTGGGTCCCGGCGCCCTGGTGCTGGTGGACCATCAGGCCGCCGACGCCCGCGACGAGCGCCTGTCGATGATCGCCGACGCCTATGACGCCCGGCGCGAGGCGGCGCAGGTCCGGGGCGGGTCGGTCTATCGCCCCCTGCCGGTGGCGCGGCTCTATCTGGATCATGAGGCCTGGGACCTCAGTCTGGCCCAGCATCCCGTCCGGGTGTTCAGCCCCTTTGTCGAGGAGCCCTCGGCGACCGTGGTGGATCTGGGCGCGCGACCGGGGCGCAGCTTCGCCGCCGAGCGGGCGCAGGACAGCGTGAACCTGTTCGAGGCGGTGACCGAGCACGCCAAGACGCTGGGCCGCGACGGCAAGCGGGTGCTGTTCGCATCGTGGTCGGACGGATCGTCGGACCGGCTGGCCTCCATGCTCGGCGATCACGGGCTGGGCGCCGTGCGCCTGGCCGCCGACTGGAGCGACGCCCAGGCCTTCGGCGTGGCCGGGACCCGGGCCAAGCCGGTGCAGCGCGCCATCCTGCCGGTGGATCACGGGTTCGTCACCGACAGCCTTGCGGTGATCTCCGAAACCGACATCCTGGGGGACCGGCTGGCCCGGCCGCGGCGCAAGCGCCGGGCCCAGAACTTCCTGGCCGAGGCCACGTCCCTGACGCCAGGGGATCTGGTGGTGCATATCGACCACGGCATCGGCCGCTATTCGGGCCTGCGGACCCTGGACGTCAACGGCGCGCCGCATGACTGTCTCGACCTGCAGTACGGGGGCGAGGCCAAGCTCTATCTGCCGGTGGAGAACATCGACCTGCTGACCCGCTACGGCTCGGACGCCGAGGGGGTGCAGCTGGACCGTCTGGGCGGCGCGGCCTGGCAGGCGCGCAAGGCCCGGGCGAAGGAGCGCCTGCGAGAGATGGCCGAGGGCCTGATCCGCATCGCCGCCGCCCGGGAGCTGAAGAGCACCGACGAGATCGATCCGCCGTCGGGCCTGTTCGACGAGTTCTGCGCCCGCTTCCCCTATGACGAGACGGACGACCAGCTGAACGCCATCACCGACGTGCTGACCGACCTTTCCAGCGGCAAGCCGATGGACCGGCTGGTCTGCGGCGACGTGGGCTTCGGCAAGACCGAGGTGGCGCTGCGTGCGGCGTTCGTGGTGGCCATGTGCGGCAAGCAGGTGGCCATTGTCTGCCCCACGACCCTGCTGGCCCGCCAGCACTTCCGCACCTTCAGCGAGCGGTTCGCCGGCTGGCCGATCAAGGTGCGCCAGCTGTCCCGCATGGTCCCGGCCAAGGAGGCCGCCCAGACGCGGGAGGGCCTGGCCAATGGCGAGTTGGAAGTGGTGGTGGGCACCCACGCCATCCTGTCCAAGCAGGTGTCGTTCCGCGACCTCGGCCTGGTGATCGTGGACGAGGAGCAGCACTTCGGCGTGAAGCACAAGGAGAAGCTGAAGGAGCTCCGCGCCGACGTCCACATGCTGACCCTGACCGCCACGCCGATCCCACGGACCCTGCAGATGGCCCTGTCCGGCATCCGCGAGATGTCGATCATCGCCACTCCGCCGGTGGACCGCCTGGCGGTGCGCACCTACATCACGCCCCATGACCCGGTCGTCCTGCGCGAAGCCCTGCTGCGGGAGAAGTACCGCGGCGGCCAGGCCTATGTGGTGGTGCCCCGGATCTCGGACCTGCCGGACATGGAGCGATTCCTGCGGGAACAGGTTCCGGAGGTGCGCTTCGTGGTGGGTCACGGCCAGATGGCGCCGACCCAGCTCGAGGAGGTGATGAGCGCCTTCTATGACGGCCGCTACGACGTGCTGCTGGCCACCACCATCGTCGAGTCCGGGCTGGACATTCCCACGGCCAACACCCTGATCGTGCACCGGGCCGACATGTTCGGCCTGTCCCAGCTCTATCAGTTGCGGGGCCGGGTGGGCCGGGCCAAGGCTCGCGCCTACGCCTATCTGACGACGCCGGCGGACCGGGGGGTGAGCGAAGGGGCGGAGAAGCGCCTGAAGGTGCTTCAGTCCCTCGACAGCCTGGGGGCGGGCTTCCAGCTGGCGAGCCATGACCTGGACATCCGCGGCGGCGGCAACCTGCTGGGCGACGAGCAATCGGGGCACATCCGCGAGATCGGCGTCGAGCTCTATCAGCAGATGCTGGAGGACGCGGTGGCGGACCTGCGCCAGACCGGCGAGGCCGAGGCGACGGCCCGGGGCTGGTCGCCCCAGATCAACGCCGGCGCCGCCGTGCTGATCCCCGACGAATATGTGCCGGACCTGAACGTGCGTCTGTCCCTCTATCGCCGCCTGTCCGAGGCGGAGCGCCCGGAGGACCGCGAGGCCCTGGCTGCCGAGTTGATCGACCGCTTCGGCCCCCTGCCGCGGGAAACCGACCACCTGCTCAAGGTCGTGGCGATCAAGGGCCTGTGCCGCCAGGCGGGGATCGAGAAGATCGACATCGGGCCCAAGGGCGCCGTCATCGCCTTCCGCGGAGAAAGCTTCGCCAATCCCATGGGCCTGGTGCGCCACATTCAGCGCAACGCGGTGATCTGGAAGCTGCGCCCGGATCACAAGGTGGTGGTGAAGGGCGAGTGGGAGACCCCGGACGCCCGGCTGAACGCTGCGGAAAAGATCCTGGTGGAGCTCGCGGCCCTCGCCGCCGCGGCCTGAGGGGCGGCCCGGGCTCAGTCGACGAAGGCGTGGTCGATGGCCCGGGCGAGCTTTTCGGCGGGCTCCGCGCCGATCACCGAGAACTTCTGGGCGAAGACCATGAACGGCACGCCGGTGACGCCCCCCTCCACGGCGATGCTGTGCTCCCGGGCCACCGCCTCCCGGTCCGCGCCCCGGGCCAGCAGGTCCAGCACCACCAGCCGGTCCAGCCCCGCCGCCGCGCCGATGTCGGCCAGGGTTTCCGGTTCGCCGATGTCCCGGCCGTCGGTGAAATAGGCGGCGAACAGTCCCTCCAGCACCTCGGACTGCCGGTTCTGGCCCTGCGCCCAGCGCACCAGCCGGTGGGCGGCGGAGGTGTTGGGGGCCTTGGCGATACGGTCGAAGTTCAGGACGATCCCGTCCTCGGCCGCCAGATCCGCCAGCATCCGGCTGACCTCCCGCCGCCGAGCCGCGTCCGGAAACTTGCGCGCCATGTAGGCGCCGCGGTCGACCCCGTCCTCAGGCAGGGTGGGATCCAGCTGGTAGGGCCGCCAGGTGACGCGCACATCCACCCCCGGTCGCAGGGCCGCCGCCGCGCCCAGCCGCCGCCAGCCGATGAAGCACCACGGACAGACCATGTCGGCGATCAGGTCGATGTCCAGTCGGGGGCGCGCAGTCGTCATGGGCGTGTCTCCTGTGGGCGTCCCGGCGCCGCTCCCGTCAGCTCACGGCGCGGCTGAGCGCGCCCCGGGCCGCGCGCTCCAGGGCGTGGGCGGCGCTTTCCCCCGGCTCCAGCTGGGCCACGCCGATGTCGAAGTCCACCGCAAACGGCGGGGTCTCGTCGTCCGCCTCGAAGGCGGTGCAGGCAATCACCGCGGCGATGCGCTCGGCGGTGATGCGCCCGGCGGCGGCGGTGGCGGCGGGCAGGGCCAGGGCGAAGACGTCCGAGGCCAGCCGCGCGGCGGTGTCCTCCGCCCGGACCAGGCGGCCGATCATCGATCCGATCTGCGGCACGGCCCGGTCGAGCCAGCCATGGGCCCGGGCGCGCAGGGCGTCGGGCCGGTCGGAGATGCGCAGCACCGCCACGGTGAGCGGACGCCGCCGCACGGACGCCGCCGAGGCCAGCCGGGCCAGATGGGCGGCGAACAGGTCGCGGGTGAAGAGGCCGGTGGCGCTTTCCATCAGCCCCCCGAAGCGGGACAGATCCAGGGCCTCGCGGATGGCGGTCTCATGCCGGAAGCGGCGGGCCATGGCCAGCACCCGGGCCGCAGTCTCCCCCGCCGGGGTATGGGCGCTGATCACGTCCGACAGGCCCCGGTGATAGGCGTCGGCGGTGGCGATCTCCACCCCCGGGCGAAGGAACAGAACCGTGGGGATGTGGAACAGCCGCGTGTTGCGCCGCATCCCGCCGGCGATCGACAGGGCCTCCGCGTGAGTGTCCCCCGACCACAGCACGACCGCGTCGAACGGCCGCTCGTGGAGATAGTCGAAGGCGGTGTAGGCGGTGAAGGCGCCCGTGGTCTCGACCCCCAGCTGGCGTAGATCGTGGGTCAGGGCGAGGAACTTCGGCGCCGGCTCCCCGACGGTCAGGATCTGGATCGGTTCGTCCGAGGGCGCGGCGCGCAGGGGCGCCAGCAGCTGGCTGGCGAAGGTCTCCGATCGCAGCGCCAGTTCCTCCTCCGCCACCGCGGACCGGGCCAGCTGGTCCAGGCGCAGGGCCGCCTGGGCGGGGTGGAGGTCACGGCCCATGGCGAGGTCGAACCGGCCGAGGATCTCCGCGCCGTGGATGGCGGCCCCGAGCCCCAGGATCGGGGTCTGCCGGGGCGCCAGCGCCGCCCGCAGGCTGTCGGCGGCGTGAATGGCGCTGGCGGGGTGGCGTCGCACGTCCATCAGCACCGCCTGGACCGGAGAGGTCCGGATCAGGTCGATGGCGGCGGTCAGGTCGCGGACCACCACACAGGGCCAGCCCAACCGGGCGAGGCCTTCCACCAGTCCCGCATAGCCTTCCGCAGCGTCGGCGGCGTCCGAGGCGGAAAGAGGCGCGCTGGGGTCGGCGCCAGGGGTAAAAATGATGACGCGCGCGTCGCTGGTCGCCAAAACACCCGCCCCGACTACTCACCCGGAAAGTCCAGGCCGTGTTACCTGATCTCTATACGACGGGATTTCTCCAAATCCAAAGACCCGTCGCGTCCGGAGAGAAATTCCCCGCGCGCAGGGTTGACGCTGCGTCCGTCTGGTCATCGGGGCGAACTGGGGCAATAACCGTGAAAACCAGCAATCGCAGGGAGCGGACAGATGGCGGCGCAGGGACCCTTGAAGGGCGTCAGGGTGGTGGAATTCGCAGGGATCGGGCCCGGCCCGTTCTGCGGCATGCTGCTGTCGGATCTGGGCGCCGACGTGGTGCGGATCGATCGCAAGGGGCCCGGGCGCGGGTCGCCGGCGGACGTGACCGCCCGGGGGCGGCGCTCGATCGCCCTGGACCTGAAGCGTCCCGAGGCGGTGGAGACGTGCCTGCGGCTGATGGACGCCGCCGACATCGTCTTCGAGGGCTTTCGACCGGGGGTGATGGAGCGGCTGGGCCTGGGCCCCGACGTGGCGCTCAAGCGCAATCCGAAGCTGGTCTTCGGCCGCATGACCGGCTGGGGCCAGACCGGACCCCTGTCCCAGGCGGCGGGTCATGACATCAACTACATCGCCATCAGCGGCGCCCTGCACGCCATCGGCCTGGGGGACAAGCCGGTTCCGCCCCTGAACCTGGTGGGGGACTTCGGCGGCGGCGCGCTCTACCTGGCCTTCGGTCTGCTGGCGGCCCTGACCCACGCCCGGGCGACGGGCCAGGGGCAGGTGGTGGACACCGCCATGACCGACGGGGCGGCGTCGCTGATGTCCATGTTCTACGGCATGAAGGCCATGGGCGTGTGGAACGGGGACCGGCAGGCCAACCTGCTGGACGGCGGCGCGCACTTCTATGACACCTATCGGTGCGGCGACGGCAAGTGGATCGCCCTCGGCTCGATCGAGCCGCAGTTCTACGCCCTGTTGCT
>CAINOV010000270.1 GCA_903851655.1 uncultured Caulobacterales bacterium | reverse complement strand
CCCCAGGTTGAGGCGCGCAGACTAGGCTGTTTTGGGGTCGCGGGGAATGCGGGCGTCGACCTCGATCTCGATCTTCATCCGCGCGTCCACCAGCCCGCACACCAGCGCCGTGGCCGCCGGCCTGGCCGCACCGCAGAATTCGCCGAAGATCGGGGCCAGGACCTCGAAATCCGCTCCGTCGGTCAGGTAGTAGCGCACCCGCACCAGGTGGGACAGGTCGCCCCCCGCCTTGCGCAGGGCCTCTTCGATGTTGCGGAAGCACTGCCGGGCCTGGGTCGCCACGTCGTCGGAAATGGTCATGCTGGCATAGTCGAACCCGGTGCAGCCGGAGACGAACACCTCCGCATAGCTGTCGAACTCCACCACCGCGGCGCGGGCGTAGCCGGCCACCGCCTCGAAGGTCGAGCCGGAGGAGATCGAGGAACGGAGCATGCGGGGCCTCCCGGGTGTTGCGCTGACGCGGCGGACGGCTTGCCCGGGCGCGCAGCCGTGCTACACCCCGCCCCGTCGGTGTTTCCAGCGAAAAGCGGCGCCGCCCCCGGATCGTGACCCCATCGGAAAGCGTCGCCCCCCATGTCCACCGCGCCCACCACGCCCACCCGCATCGAGACCGACACCTTCGGCCCCATCGAGGTCGCCGCCGACCGCTACTGGGGCGCCCAGGCCCAGCGCAGCCTGGGGAACTTCAAGATCGGCTGGGAGCGGCAGCCCGCCCCCGTCGTGCGGGCCCTGGGGATCGTCAAGCGCGCCGCGGCGGAGACCAACCTGGCGCTTGGCCGCCTCGACCCGAAGATCGCCGCGACGATCATCGCCGCCGCCAACGAGGTGATCGAGGGCAAGCTGAACGACCACTTCCCCCTGGTGGTCTGGCAGACAGGCTCCGGCACCCAGTCGAACATGAACGCCAACGAGGTGATCTCGAACCGGGCGATCGAGATGCTGGGGGGGGAGATGGGCTCGAAGAAGCCGGTCCATCCCAACGACCATGTGAACATGAGCCAGTCGTCCAACGACACCTATCCCACGGCCATGCACATCGCGTGCGCCGAGGAGATCACCCACCGGCTGCTGCCAGCCCTGCGGCTGCTGGCCAACGCCCTGAACGACAAGGCCCAGGCCTGGCAATCGATCATCAAGATCGGCCGCACCCACACCCAGGACGCCACCCCCCTGACGCTGGGCCAGGAATTCTCCGGCTACGCCCAGCAGGTGCTGAACGGCGTCGCCCGGATCGAGCAGACCCTGCCCATGCTGATGCAGCTGGCCCAGGGCGGCACGGCGGTGGGCACGGGCCTGAACGCGCCGGTGGGCTTCGCCGAGGGGGTGGCCGACCGGATCGCCGCCATCACCGGCCTGAAGTTCACCACCGCCCCCAACAAGTTCGAGGCGCTGGCCGCCCACGACGCCATGGTCTTCAGCCACGGGGCGATCAACACGGTGGCCGCCAGCCTGTTCAAGATCGCCAACGACATCCGCTTCCTGGGCTCCGGCCCCCGGGCGGGTCTGGGGGAGCTCAGCCTGCCGGAGAACGAGCCCGGCTCGTCGATCATGCCGGGCAAGGTCAACCCCACCCAGTGCGAGGCGATGACCCAGGTCTGCGTGCAGATCTTCGGCAACAACGCCGCCATCACCTTCGCCGGCAGCCAGGGGCATTTCGAGCTGAACGTCTACAATCCGGTGATGGCCTACAACTTCCTGCAGTCGGTTCGGCTGATGGCGGATGCGGCGGTCAGCTTCACCGAGAACTGCGTGGTGGGGATCGAGCCGCGGCTGGACAACATCCGGTCCGGGGTGGAGCGCTCGCTGATGCTGGTCACGGCTTTGGCCCCGAAGATCGGCTATGACAACGCCGCCAAGATCGCCAAGACCGCGCACAGGAACGGCACCACCCTGCGCGAGGAGGCCGTCGGCGGCGGCTATGTCACCAATGACGAGTTCGACGCCCTGGTCCGTCCGGAGAACATGGTCCATCCGGGGTGAGACGGAGATCGTCCGGAGGGAGGTTCCCGGCTCAAGGCCGGGAATGACATGATTTTATAGGTATTTTTTAGCTGTCATTCCCGGGCGAAGACCCGGGAACCTTGATCCGGATGTGGCTCGACACCTTGATGGAGGTTCCCGCCTCAAGGGCGGGAATGACGACTGTAAAAAATATACGTTTAGCCGTCATTCCCGGGCGAAGACCCGGGAACCTCCCTCCGGCAAACCCCTAGTTCAGCAGCCCGTCGTAATAGGCCGCCAGGACGGCCT
>CAINOV010000269.1 GCA_903851655.1 uncultured Caulobacterales bacterium | reverse complement strand
GGTCGCCACCGACGCGGAGGTCGAGGTCGCGCTGCAGGCGGCGCTGGAGGCTTGCGAAGCCCGCGCGATCCTGGTGACCCGGGCCGGCGCCGGCATGTCCCTGGCGGTGCGCGGCGCGCCTGTGCGGCATGTGTCCGCCCGGGCCAAGGCGGTGTTCGACGTCTCCGGCGCCGGAGACACCTCCATCGCGGCCCTGGCCGTGGCCATCGCCGCCGGCGCGGATCTGGAGGAGGCGGTGGCCTTCGCCGTGCTGGCGTCGGGCGTGGTGGTGGGCAAGCTGGGCACGGCGACGGTGTCCCCCCACGAGCTGATCGCCGCCGAACTCGACGCGCACCGGGCGCCGGCGGAGGCCAAGCTGGTGTCCGCCGGGGAGGCGGCGACGCTGGCGGATAGCTGGAGACGAGACGGCCTTTCCGTAGGTTTTACAAATGGATGCTTTGATATTCTGCACAAGGGACATGTCAGCTATCTCGATCAGGCGCGCCGCTGGTGCGATCGCCTGGTGGTGGCCGTGAACTCCGACTCCAGCGTGCGGCGGCTGAAGGGGGACGGGCGTCCGGTGAATGACCTGGAGTCCCGGGCCCTGGTGCTGGCCGGTCTGGCGTCGGTGGACCTGGTGACGAGCTTTGACGCCGACACGCCCCTCGACCTGATCCGCCAGATCCGCCCCGATGTGCTGGTCAAGGGCGCGGACTATGCGGAGGACGAGGTGGTCGGCGCGGCGGAGGTCCGGGCGTGGGGCGGGACGGTCCGTCTTGCCGATCTGGTGGACGGATACTCCACCACCGCCGCGATCCGGCGGATGACGGAAGGATCGGTGGGATGAGCCGCGACGTGATCCTGGTCACCGGCGGCGCCGGCTTCATCGGCTCCAACATCGTCGCCGAGCTGTGCGCCCGGGGCGGGGCCGACATCGCCGTCTGCGACTGGCTGGAGGGCGCCGAGACCGGCAAATGGCGCAACCTGGCCAAGCACGACATCGCCGACCTGTTCGCGCCGGAGGGCCTGGCGGACTGGTTGCGGCGACATGAGGACCGGGTCCGGGCCATCGTCCACATGGGCGCGATCTCCTCCACGACGGAGCCTGACGCCGATCTGATCCTGTCCACCAATTTCAGCCTGTCCAGGACCCTGTGGGACTGGACCGCAGCCCGGGGGCGACGCTTTGTCTACGCCTCGTCGGCCGCCACCTACGGGGATGGCGATGCGGGTTTCAATGACGACGACGACTACGCGAGCCTGAAGGCCCTGCGGCCCCTGAACGCCTATGGCTGGTCCAAGGCCCTGTTCGACCTCTATGCCCGGCGGGAGGCGGACCGGGGGCACGCGCCGGCGGGCTGGGCGGGGCTGAAGTTCTTCAACGTCTATGGCCCGAACGAGGGCCACAAGGGGTCGATGAAGTCCGTGGTCGCGCAGATCTGGCCGAAGGTGGCCGCGGGCGAGACCGTGTCTCTGTTCCGGTCCCATCGGCCGGACTACGCCGATGGCGGTCAGAGCCGGGACTTCGTCCATGTGCGGGACGCCGCCGCCGTGGCCGCCTGGCTGGTGGACGCGCCCGCCGTGGGCGGCGTCTACAATCTCGGGACCGGCCAGGCCCGGTCCTTCCTCGATCTCGCGCGGGCCACCTTCGCCGCCGCCGGGAGGCCGGAGCAGATCGCCTATGTCGACACGCCGGAGATCCTCCGGGACAAGTACCAGTACTTCACGCAGGCGCGGATGGAGCGGCTGCGCGCCCTGGGCTATAACCAACCCTTCCTGTCGCTGGAGGAGGGCGTGAGCGATTATGTGGGCCGCTATCTCTCGACGCCGGACGCCTATCGCTAGGTCGTCGCGACCCCAAGGCGCCCTGCGCCGTGGATGAGCGGCGGGTGACCTATCTGCGGTGGATCGCCGGGGTCTGCGCCGCCTTGACGGGTCTCGCCACCTTCGCCTTCGCCTACTGGCGCGAGGACATCATCCGGGCCTCCCTCGATCCGCAGCAGCCGTTCCAGACCTATACGCCCCCGCCGGCGCCGGACTACGCCCGGGACGACGCCTGGTTCCTGCGGCCGGGACCCCCGCCGACCCCGCCTCCGGCGGACGTGTTCTTCGTCCACTCCACCACCTTTGACGGCGGGCGGGCCTGGCTGGCGTCGACCCAGGATCCGGTGGCGGCGCGGGGGGTGTCGCGCTCCGTCCTGCCCAATTTCGCCGGTCCCTTTGCCGGGATCGGGCGGGTGTTCGCCCCCCGCTACCGCCAGGCCAGCCTCTACGCCTATCGTCTGACCCAGCGCGACGACGCCCGGGAGGCGCGGATCTTCGCCTATGGCGATGTCCGGCGCGCGTTCGATTCGTTCCTGGCCCTGGACAGCCGCCGCGCGCCCCTGGTGCTTGTGGGGGTGGGACAGGGGGCGCAACTTGTGGATCGGCTCGCCCGGGACCTGCGGGGCCGGCCCGAAGTGCTCCGCCGGATCGCCGCGGTCTATCTGATGGAGGAGATCACGCCAGCCGACGCATTTCCGCCCGGCGGGCCGCTGCCCCTGTGCCAGCAACGGTCGCAGGAGGGCTGCGTGGTGGCGTGGATGAGCCAGATCG
>CAINOV010000268.1 GCA_903851655.1 uncultured Caulobacterales bacterium | reverse complement strand
GCGACATAGTGCATCGCCAGCACGACGCCGGTGATGATCTGGATCACCAGACACACCGCCAGGATGCCGCCGAAGGTCCACCAGTAGTTGAGGTTCTTCGGCGTGGGGAAGTCGATGGCCGTATCGTAGGCCATGCGCACGATGGGAAGACGGACGTCGAGCCAACGCTCGAAGCCGGTCTTGGGTACGTAGTTCGAATGTCCGCTCATGGGTCGTTCGCGCCTTAGCCGATCTTGACCTTGGTGGGTCCGGTGAATTCGTAGGTGGGCAGGTCCAGGTTCCGCGGGGCCGGGCCCTTGCGGATGCGGCCGGCGGTGTCATAGACCGAGCCGTGGCACGGGCAGAACCAGCCGCCGTAATCGCCGGTGCCGAAGTTCGGCACACAGCCCAGATGGGTGCACACGCCGATGACGATCAGCCACTCCGACTTGCCCGGCTTGGTGCGGGAGGCGTCGGTGGCCGGGTCGCGCATCTCGGAATGGTCGTCCTTGACCGACGCCGCGATCTCGGCGGCCGTGCGGTGGCGCACGAACACCGGCTTGCCCCGCCACTTGACCACCAGCTGCTGGCCCTCGACCACCTTCGAGATGTCCTGCTCGATGGAGGCGAGCGCCAGGGTGTCCCCGGACGGGTTCATGGAATCGATCAGCGGCCAGGCCACGGCGGCCGCGCCGACGGCGCCGGTCGCCAGGGCGGCGATATGGATGAAGTCCCGACGGTTGGGATCTGCCCCTTGCGTCTCGTGCGCGTTCACGGTCTCGGCCACGTCGTCACCCTTTGTCGGTCCGGCCCGCCGATCGGCGGCGCGGAGCCTCGTGTTGTTCCATCCGGTCGGCCTCAGCCGTCGCAACGGCGCCGGGCCATCGAGGTCAGCGTCTCATAGGCCGGTCGGGGCGCTTGTCGCAAGGGCGACGGCGCAGCTATGGCCCATCCACACCGCTATGATGGAGCGATTAGAATGCGGCTGGCACTTTTTCAACCCGACATTCCGCAAAACGTGGGCGCCGCCATACGTTTAAGCGCCTGTTTCGGCATTCCGCTGGAGATTATTGAGCCCTGTGCGTTTCCAGTGTCCAATTCAAGCCTGAAGCGCGCCGCCCTCGACTATGGACCGCAGGCCGTCATCCTTCGCCACGATTCCTGGGACGCGTTCCTCGACTCGCCGGACCGTCGCGCCGGTCGTCTGCTGCTCTTCACCACCCGGGGCGCGGAGCGGCTGGACCGGTTCCGGTTCGCCCCCGGAGACACCCTGCTGTTCGGACAGGAAAGCTGCGGCGCGCCGGACCATGTCCACGCCCGGGCCGACGCCCGCGTGCTGATCCCCATCCGGGCCGAGACCCGCTCCCTCAACCTGTCCGTCTCCGCCGGCGTGGCGGTCTACGCCGCCCTCAGCGCCACCGGCGGGCTGCCCTGACGGACGGACGACGGATCCGCCGACGCCGGACAAATCTCGTCCCCCCTCTTGCGAGGGACCCGGCGAACGCGGAACATGGGGCGGAAAGAGGCCGGGCGCTGCGGGCGCGGGCCATCAGGGACCCACGCGATGCACTCCGAACCGGCCACGGACACCCTATCCCTTCCGGACACCGCGACGCTCGACGCGCGCAAGGCGGCGGCGACGGCCTGGTTCGCCACCCTGCGGGACCGGATCTGCGCGGCCTTCGAGGGTCTGGAGGACACGGCCCCCGCATCCCTCTATCCCGGCCCGGCGGGACGGTTCGAGCGGACGCCCTGGAGCCGGCCGGCCGGCGGCGGCGGCGTGATGTCGGTGATGCGCGGCCGGCTGTTCGAAAAGGTGGGGGTGCACGTCTCCACCGTGCACGGGGAATTCCAGCCGGACTTCGCCAAGAGCATCCCCGGCGCGGAGGAAGATCCCAACTTCTTCGCCACCGGGATCAGCCTGATCGCGCACCTGACCAACCCGCGCATCCCCGCGGTGCACATGAACACCCGCTTCATCGTCACCTCGAAGTCCTGGTTCGGCGGCGGCGGCGACCTGACCCCGCTGCTGGACGACCAGCGACACCAGGACGCGCCCGACAGCGTGGCCTTCCACGCCGCCATGAAGGACGCCTGCGACCGTTTCGACCCGGCCTGGTATCCCAAGTACAAGGCCTGGTGCGACGAATACTTCCACCTCGCCCACCGGGACGAGCCCCGGGGCGTGGGCGGCATCTTCTACGATCACCACAACACCGGCGACTGGGAGCGGGACTTCGCCTTCACCCGCGGCGTGGGCGAGGCCTTCCTCGACATCTATCCGAAGATCGTCGCCGGCCGGATGATCGAGCCCTGGACCGAGGACGAGCGGGAGGAGCAGCTGGTCCGCCGGGGCCGCTATGTGGAGTTCAACCTGCTCTATGACCGGGGCACGCTCTTCGGCCTGAAGACCGGCGGCAACGTGGCCTCGATCCTCAGCTCGATGCCGCCGGTGGTGAAGTGGCCCTGACCGGGAGGCTCCCGGGCGGCGGCTATTGGCCGGACGCCAGCGCCTTCATCAGCCGGTAGGTGAACTCCACCTCCTCGTCGAACACCTGGACGCCGATCCGCTCGTCCTGGCCGTGGGCCCGGCCGTCGTCGAGGTCGTCCCAGCTGGCGTCGACGCCATAGCTGGGCATGCCGCCCAGCCGGGTGAAGGCGCTGTCGCTGGCGCCGGCGGACATGGTGGGCAGCAGCACGGCTTCGGGCCACATGCCGTTCTTCACCGTCTCGATGGTCTTGAGCAGCTTGGGCGCCGGAGGAGACTCGGGGCTGGCCGCGCCGGGGGAGACTTCGGTGATCCGGATCGAGGGGTCCGCCAGAGCCTGGGCCAGCTGGGCCTTGATCCCGTCCAGGGGCTCGCCCGGAATGACGCGGCACTGGATCGTGGCGCGGGCCCGCTGCGGCAGGGCGCTTTCCGCATGGCCACCGGAAATCTCCGTCGCCGTGCAGGTCGTGCGGAACAGGATGTTGGTCTCGACGATGTCGGACAGGCGCTCCACCGCTGCTGGATCCGGCGCGGCGCCAGCCATGGACACCATGTCCGCCGCCATCTGGCCGCTTTCCAGCTTCGCGCGCCCGGCGAAATACAGCTTCACCGTCTCGGTCACATGCACCGGAAAGCGGTAGGCGCTCAGCCGACCGAGGGCGCGGGACAGGCGGAAGATCGGGTTGGCCGGCGTCGGCCGGGACGAATGACCGCCCTTGTCCGTCACCTCGAGTCCGTAGGTGACATAGACCTTCTCGCTGGTCTGGACGCCGAGATAGAGCTTCTTGCCGTGCTTGACCCCGGCCTCGCCCCCGTCCGGATTGATCACCAGGGCCGCGTCCACCAGGTCCCGGTGGGTCTTGACCAGCCAGTCCACTCCGTTGGCGTCGCCGCCCGCCTCCTCGTCAGCGGTGAAGGCCACGATGATGTCGCCCTTCGGCTTGAAGCCCTCGCGCTTCAGCCGGATCAGACTCTCCAGGGTCGCGGCGTCCTGCGACTTCATGTCGATGGTCCCCCGCCCGTAGTACCAGCCGTCCTTCTCCACCAGCTTGAAGGGATCGGTGGTCCAGTCCTCCCGCCGGGCGTTCACGACGTCGAGATGGCAAATGTAGAGGATGGGCCTGGCCTTGCCCTGGCCGTGCAGCCGGACCACCACATTGCCCTTGGTCGGATGATCCGCCGGCGCCAGCACGGCGATGTCCCCGTCCGCGAAACCCGCCGCCCGCAGCCGGGCGGCGACGGCGTTGGCCGCCACGGTGGAGCCGCTGGCATGCTGGGTGTCGATCTCGATCAGTTCCTTCAGCAGGGCCCGGCCCAGCGCCTGGTCGGCGGGGGGCGGCGACAGGCTGGCGGTCGGCGCCGCCGCGGCGGTGAGGGCGGTCACCGACAGGGCGGAGGCGGCGAGAAGCGCGGGAACACGTCGAGAGAGGGACATTCAGTCTCCGTCGGCCAGTGGCCGGATGGGGGTTTCGGTGCGCCAGTGTCGCCCGGAAGCGTCCGCGTGGACAAGCCCTAGCCGCTCGGCGTAGAACCCCGGCCAACCTGCTGCGCTCTGCGCAGCGCTCCCTGCACACAATCTCAGAGCCCAAACATGGCCGGCCATTCCAAGTTCAAGAACATCCAGTTCCGCAAGGGCGCCCAGGACAAGAAGCGCTCGAAGCTGTTCTCCAAGCTGTCCCGGGACATCACCATCGCCGCCAAGACCGGTACGCCGGACCCGGGCTCCAACGCCCGACTGCGGCTGGCCATCGCCAACGCCCGGGCGGAATCCATGCCCAAGGACAATATCGACCGCGCCATCAAGAAGGCGCAGGGCGGCGAGGCGGACACCTATGAGGACATCCGCTACGAGGGCTTCGGCCCCGGCGGCATCGGCCTGATCGTCGAGGTGCTGACCGACAACCGCAACCGCACCGCGGCCAATGTCCGGTCCACCTTCTCGAAGAACGGCGGCAACATGGGCGAGAGCGGGTCGGTGGCCTTCATGTTCGACCGCCTCGGCCAGATCACCTATCCGCCGGCGGCCGGGTCCGAGGATGCGATCATGGAGGCCGCCATCGAGGCCGGCGCCGAGGACGCCGAGAGCGACGCCGAAGGGCACACCATCTACACCGCCTTCGAGGATCTCGGCGCGGTGATCGAGGCGCTGGAGGCCAGCCTGGGGCCGGCCCGCTCCACCGCCATCATCTGGCGTCCCAAGACCCTGACGCCCATCGCCGGCGACGACTGCGGCACGCTGATGAAGCTGATCAACGCCCTCGACGACGATGACGACGTCCAGAACGTCTGGGCCAATTTCGACATGAGCGAAGAAGACCTCGGCAAGTACGCGTCCTGACCGGGGCCGCTACAAAAATACGCCCCGCATCCGGAAGGACGCGGGGCGCAAGGCGGGCCGTGCGGAGAGGTGCGGCGTGTGCCGTCGCGTCGGCGACTAGCGGCCGGTGTTCGGATCGCCGGCAGGGGCGCCGGAGCGCGCGACGCCCCCCGGCAGATAGGCGGAGCAGCGGGTCTGCAGGTCCGCCTGGGCCCGGGCGCGCCAGTAGGCGCCATGACGGGCCGTGCTCACCGCATCGGCGTGCGCCGACTGGGCCATGGCCAGAGCCAGGGGCTCGCGCTGGGCGCTGTCCGCCTCCATCGCCCGGTCATAGGCCGCGGCCTCCTGGTTGAGGCCCTGGGCCAGACCGGCGCACCGCGCCGAGTTGATGAAACCCACATCGGTCAGGCGGGTGTCCGCCGCATTGGCCTGGGTGGCGGCCAGCACGCCGGCGGTCAGCACGGTGGCGGCGAAGAGGAGCGGGGCGGCGGCGGTGAGGATGTTCATGATGGCGTTCCTTGTGTCTGAGATCTGTGGGTTACGCATCCGGGGGGAGCCCTGTGGGCCTGTCCGCCGGACAAATTCAACGCGCCTCTTTTCTCAAACATCCTCAGCCTTTTGAAGTTAAATCGGGTTCATATTGCTCAATTACGCCGATGTAATCTGTATGATTACATCAGCTTCATGAAATTAAAGCCCTGTAATATTCAGATCGCAACAGGCGTGGCGATGGCCGTGGAGATTTGGTAAGGAACGGAATGTCCAATCCCGTCCCCCAACCTGTCGTGACGCCCTGCATCAAGGTGTGCGTGGTGGATGGCGAAAGCGGATTGTGCCTGGGCTGCTACCGCACCCTGCCCGAGATCGCCGGCTGGGCCGGGCTTGCGCCGGACGCCCGCGCCGCGGTGATGCAGAGCCTGCCGGGCCGCCGCGCCCGCATCTCTCCGGAGAAGCTCGGCCTGATCTGATCGGGCGACGGAAAAACAGGCGACGGAAAAATGTCGCAACGCGCCGTTTGATTCACCCGATGCAAAGGACGACGCCTGTAGTCTGGCGCTGTAACCAGAGGCCGGGACCAAGGCATGGCGAATTCAGTGGGCGTAGTGGCGACGGCGACGATCTGCGCTGTGCTGGTCGGCGAGGTGGTGCTGCACGCCAAGCCCCTGGGCCGGCTCAACATCCAGTGGACGCCGGCGGACGCGCCCCAGGCGGACGTCGCCGTGTCGCCGGCGACGCGGGACGCCGCCGCCCGGGACGGACATCCGCCCGCAGCCTATGTGGGCAAGGGCAAGGACGGCCACTACTGGGCCTGGGCCGAGATCGACGGTCATCCGGTGCGGGTGCTGATCGACACCGGCGCCTCGGCGGTGGCCCTGACCCCGGAGGACGCCCGGCGTGCGGGCGTGGATCTCGAGCTGCTGGTCTACAACCGGGATGTGAACACCGCCCAGGGCGTCACCCACGCCGCGGCGGTGACCTTGAACCACGTGTCCGTGGCGGGCGCCGAGGTCAACGGCGTCGAGGCGCTGGTGGTGCCCAGGGGCCTGTCCTCGTCCCTGCTCGGCATGAGCTATCTCGGTCGCCTCGAGGGGTTCGAGGCGACGCGGTCCGGCCTGATCCTGCATCCCTGACGCCGCGGCGGGTCAGCCGGCGGACTTGATCGACACCAGCTCCACCCGGAAGACCAGGTCGGCGTTCGGCGGGATCGGCCCGACGCCCTTCTCGCCATAGGCGAGGTAGGACGGGATGTGGATCAGCCACTCGTCCCCCGGGCGCATCAGCTGCAGGACCGCGACCCAGCCGGGGATCAGCTTGCCCAGGGGAAAGGTCGCCGTGCCGCTCTTGTCGCTGGCGGAGCTGTCGAACACCTTGCCGCTGGTCAGGCGGCCTTCATAACGCACCACGATCTCGTCGGAGCGCCGGGGATGGGCGCCCGTCGCCGGTCCGGACTTGAGAACCTTGTAACGCAACCCCGCCAGCGACACGACGCCGGGCGCCCCGGCGGCCAGCGGGTCCGACGCGCCGGGCGACAGGGCCGCGCCGGTCTCGGCGCACGCGCCCAGGGTCAGGGTGAGGGCCAGGGTCAGGGTTGCGGCGACGAGCAGCCGCGGGGGGGCCGGCGCGCGGCGGTCGGGGGTGTGCATGCGATCTCTATCCTTGGGTCCCGGCCCTGCGGCCGGATCGACGAAAGCCCCGCCCTCGCAGAAAGGGCCGAGGGGGTTCAGATAGCATCAACAGACACGGCTAAACACCGCAAACCATCCGCCTCCCGGAGTCACGTCCGGGAGTCAGGGGGCGGCTTCGTCCGGCGACAGCACCCGCAGGGACAGGGCGTGGACCGGGCCGGCCAGCTCCTCGGCCAGGGCGGTGTTCACCTGCCTCTGCCGCTGCACCCGGCTCTGTCCGCGAAAGGCTTCGGCAACCACGGTGACGGTAAAGTGGCTTTCGCCCTCCTCCCGGGCGCCGGAATGCCCCTGATGATGATCGCTGTCGTCCACCACCTCCAGCGCCGTCGGAGCGAACGCCGCGGTGAGCTTCGAGATGATCCGGTCGCGCACCTGACCCACTGCCGTCTCCCTTTTTCCGCCGTTGTCGGCTCAAAGCGGGTTTCGACCCGCAATTCTGCGCCGTCAATTCTTGAATGTGAAAACTTCGACCGCATACTGGTCGCATGAGTGGCGCTTTCCGATACACCCCCCGATTTGTCGACATCCGCGTTCGCCCGCCCAAACCGGACGAGGAGGCGATCACCGAGGATGTGCTGAAGCTCAAGCCCGGCGAAAAGCCGTGCGAGTGGCCCGGCTGCCGCGTGGCCGGCGCGGCCAAGGCCCCCAAGTCCCGGGACATCCCCAACGAGCACTACTGGTTCTGCGTGCCCCATGCGGGGGAATACAACCGCAACTGGGACTATTTCGCGGGCATGAGCGAGGGCGAGATCCGCAAGGCCCAGGAAGCGCGCCTCACCGGCGACCGGCCGACCTGGGAGTTCAAGGCGTCCCGCTTCAGCCGGGAGGCGGCGAGCTTTTCCGCCAAGGCGGGAACCGGGCAGGGCTACTCCGACCCGTTTGGCGTGTTCGGCGCCGCCAGGGCCCGGGCGACGGCGGAGGCCGAAGCCTCGGACCGGTTCCGGCGCATGGGCAAGCTGGAGCGCAAGGCCCTGTCCGAGCTGGACCTGCAGGACACGGCGGACTCCGCCGCCATCCGGACCCGCTATCTGGAACTGGTCAAACGCTGCCATCCCGACACCAATGGCGGCGACCGGTCCACCGAGGCCAAGCTGCAGCGGGTGCTCAAGGCCTACAAGACGCTGAAGTCCGCCGGCCTCGCCCCCTGACCGAAGCGGCGGCGGATCGTCTTTCCGTTGCGGCGCCGGTTTCCAACCCGTCCAATCCGCGCTAATCGGAACGTCATGACCAGCGAACTTATCACCGATCCGTTGCTCTCCGCCGCGCCTGACCACAAGGTTTCGGTGCGCGAGGCGTTTGGCGTCGAGTCCGACATGATGGTGCCGGCGTTCAAGACGCCCGACTCCCATGTGCCGGAGGTCGACCCGTCCTATCGCTTCGATCCGCAGACGACGCTGGCGATCTGCGCGGGCTTCGCCTTCGACCGGCGGGTGATGATCCAGGGCTATCACGGCACCGGCAAGTCCACCCACATCGAACAGGTGGCGGCGCGCCTGAACTGGCCCCTGGTCCGCGTCAATCTGGACAGCCATGTCAGCCGGATCGACCTGGTCGGCAAGGACGCCATCGTCCTGAAGGACGGCAAGCAGGTCACCGAGTTCCGCGAGGGCATGCTGCCCTGGGCCCTGCAGCGGCCTATCGCCCTGGTGTTCGACGAATACGACGCCGGGCGCCCCGACGTGATGTTCGTGATCCAGCGGGTGCTGGAGGTACAGGGCAAGCTGACCCTGCTGGACCAGAACCGGGTGATCCGGCCGAACCCGTTCTTCCGCCTGTTCGCCACCACCAACACCATCGGCCTGGGCGACACCACCGGCCTCTATCACGGCACCCAGCAGATCAATCAGGGCCAGATGGACCGCTGGTCCATCGTCACCACCCTGAACTACCTGGCCCATGACGCGGAGGCCGAGATAGTGCTGGCCAAGTCCCCCAGCTATGACTCGGTGGAGGGACGCCGCACCCTGAACGCCATGGTCCGGGTGGCGGACATGACCCGCAACGCCTTCATGAACGGCGACATTTCCACGGTGATGAGCCCGCGGACCGTGATCACCTGGGCGCAGAACGCGGAGATCTTCGGCGATGTGGGCCTGGGCTTCCGCCTGACCTTCCTGAACAAGTGCGACGAGCTTGAACGCCCCACCGTGGCGGAGTTCTACCAGCGGGCCTTCGGGACCGACCTGCCCGAGAGCGCCGCCCGGGTGAAGGTGGCCTGACGCCCCGCCCCGGATTCCGCGGGTCAGCGCGGCGCTGCCTCCGCGGCGGCGGCCAGCACGGGATAGGCTTTCGGCGTGTCGCGGATCCGGTCCCCGCTCCAGCCCGGCTGGCGCTTGAGCCATTCTGCGTCCGGCGCGAAGCTTCGCGCGGCGTGGCTCAGCGCGCCCACGGCGATGGCGCGCCGACCTGACTGCGCGATCAGCCCGCCCACGACCTGAACGCCCCAGACCTCGAACGGACCGCGGGAATCGAGCGCCGTGGCGGCGAACACATAGGCGTCGGCCGGCTGGCCCCGATACTGGCAGGAAAACCGCGTCTCCCCGGCCTTGACCAGGGTCCGGGCCGGGGGCGGACCATCCGCTCCGGCCAGGGCGGCGGACGCGTCGGGCAGGGACTGACCGCCCGCGGGCGTGACCTGGTCGCAATGGGCGCCCAGCTTTCCGCGTCCCCACTCGGCGGCGAAGGCCTGGCCCTCGTGAAACGGCGACACCACCAGGGCGCGCCCCTCCCCCGGCATGTAGACCCGCCCCTCGATGAGACCGGCGTCCGCCAGGGTCGTCGTCGGCGGGGTGAAGTCGGGGATGTCCGGGTCGCCGATGAAGATCTCCGCCGATCCGTCGGGGGCCGAGGCCCGCAGCCAGGGCCGGACCTCGCCGGTGGTCAGGCGCCGAAGGCCCCCCTGGGCCGGCCAGCCCTCCGGCAGCTCCACGGTGAAGGCGTGCTCCGTCGGCTCGGCATAGGGCGCCCAGTGGACCTGGTCCGGGGCCGGATGCTGGGCCGGGGACTGCGCCTCGCCCTGCCCGCCGTCCTCCTGACGGGAACATCCCGTCAGCACCAGACAGACCGCAAGGCCGAGGCCCGCCGCCCCGTTGATCGGCGTCCCCCGCCCGCTCCTGACCGCATTCATGGCCGCGCCCCCCGTCTCCTCCGGATTAAGGCCCCCCGGCCGCGCCAGCGCAAGGCCTGGGGCGAAAGGGCGCCTTGCCTGGGCCGTGGGAACGGCCTACCGTTGCGTTGAAGTTCTCCGGGGGGCCGCGCGCGAGCGGCTGAGAGGCGGGTAGTCCCGCGACCCGCGAACCTGATCCGGGTCATGCCGGCGGAGGGAGGGAACAGCAAGGCGCACCGCCAGGCGCGGGCCGGGCCTTCGTGTTTCCAACGGATGCGGCTGATCGTCTGTCCTGTCCGAGAGGCTGACCATGAACGCCCCCGTCAACCCGACCGTGATCCCCGTCGGCAATGTTCCTACCGGTCCGATCCCCGGCAGCCGCAAGATCCATGTGCCCGGCGTGCTGTATCCGGAGCTGCGCGTCCCCTTCCGCGAGGTCTGCGTGCACGAGAGCGCCGGCGAGCCGCCGGTGACCATCTACGACCCCTCCGGCCCCTATACCGACCCGGAGGCGACCATCGACCTGGAGCAGGGCCTGCCCCGCGCCCGGGAGGGCTGGGTCCGCGCCCGCGGCGACGTGGAGGAGATCTCCGCCCGCCAGATCCGGCCGGAGGACAATGGCCGCGTGTCGGACGCCCTTCGCGTGCCGGAATTCCCGACCCACCGCCCGGTCCTGCGGGCCATCGGCGGCGGCGCCGTCACCCAGCTGGACTATGCCCGCCGGGGGATCATCACCGCCGAGATGGAGTATGTGGCCATCCGCGAGAACCTGCGCCGGGAGATGATCCGCGAGCAGATCCGCGACGGGGAAAGCTTCGGCGCGGAGATCCCCGAGGTGGTGACCCCGGAATTCGTCCGCGACGAGATCGCCCGGGGCCGGGCCATCATCCCCGCCAACATCAATCACGGCGAGCTGGAGCCCATGGCCATCGGCCGCAACTTCCTCGTCAAGATCAACGCCAATATCGGCAATTCCGCCGTGACCTCGTCCGTGGGCGAGGAGGTGGAGAAGATGGTCTGGGCGATCCGCTGGGGCGCGGACAACGTCATGGACCTGTCCACCGGCCGCAACATCCACAACATCCGTGAGTGGATCGTCCGCAACAGCCCCGTTCCCATCGGCACCGTGCCCATCTACCAGGCCCTGGAAAAGGTCGGCGGGATCGCCGAGGACCTGACCTGGGAGGTCTATCGCGACACCCTGATCGAGCAGGCCGAGCAGGGGGTGGACTATTTCACCATCCATGCCGGGGTGCGCCTGCCCTACATCCCCCTCACCGCCAGGCGGGTGACCGGGATCGTCTCCCGCGGCGGGTCGATCATGGCCAAGTGGTGCCTCGCCCATCACAAGGAGAGCTTCCTGTATGAGCGGTTCGACGAGATCTGCGACATCATGCGGGCCTATGACGTTTCCTTCAGCCTGGGCGACGGCCTGCGTCCCGGCTCCATCGCCGACGCCAACGACCCCGCCCAGTTCGCCGAGCTGGAGACCCTGGGCGAGCTGACCCACCGGGCCTGGGCGAAGGGCTGCCAGGTGATGATCGAGGGCCCCGGCCACGTGCCGATGCACAAGATCAAGGCCAACATGGACAAGCAGCTGAAGGTCTGCGGCGAGGCGCCCTTCTACACCCTCGGCCCGCTGACCACCGACATCGCGCCGGGCTATGACCACATCACCTCGGCCATCGGCGCGGCCATGATCGGCTGGTTCGGCACGGCCATGCTCTGCTACGTGACGCCGAAGGAGCATCTGGGCCTGCCGGACCGCAACGACGTGAAGCAAGGCGTGATCGCCTACAAGATCGCCGCCCACGCCGCCGATCTGGCCAAGGGCCACCCCGCCGCCCGCGCCTGGGACGACGCCCTGTCCCGCGCCCGGTTCGAATTCCGCTGGGAGGACCAGTTCAATCTCGGCCTCGACCCGGAAACGGCGCGGGAATATCACGACGAGACCCTGCCCAAGGAGGCGCACAAGACCGCGCACTTCTGCTCCATGTGCGGGCCGAAGTTCTGCTCCATGAAGATCAGCCAGGAGATCCGCGACGCCGCCAAGGGCCAGAACGACGTGGCCGAAGCGGGGATGGCGGAGATGTCGGAGAAGTTCAAGGCCACGGGCGGGGAGATCTACGTCCCGACCCGGAGCTGAGACGCAAGGGGGGCGGGCGATTGCCCTTGGGCGTGCAACGCGCTAAGCCCGCCCCTCGCCTTTCATCCAGAGCCCGATCATGTCCGACACGCTGCCCGACCGCCTGAGCGTCAATCCCAGGAGCCCGTACTATGACGAGGCCGTGCTGTCCCGTGGGGTCGGCATCCGCTTCAAGGGCGAGGAAAAGACCAATGTGGACGAATACTGCGTGTCCGAGGGCTGGGTGCGCCTGACCGTCGGCAAGCAGGTGGACCGCAAGGGCAACCCGCTGACGGTGAAGCTGAGCGGCGAGGTGACGCCCTACTTCCTCACCGAGGCCGAGACGGACGCCGAGACCGAAACCGCCGAATAGACGGCCCTATCCCGCCGCGTGCAGCGACGTCCCGTGCGCCTTCAGCCAGGCGCGGGACGTCTTCAGGGCCGGATGCAGGCGCGCGTTGATCGTCCAGAATCCCGGCCCGTGATTGGCCTCGATCAGATGGGCGCACTCATGGGCCGCCACATAGTCCAGCACCGCAGGCGGCGCCAGGATCAGCCGCCAGCTGTAGCGGATCTGCGCCGGCTGCCCCCGGTGCGCCTGTTTGCAGGATCCCCAGCGGGACTTGGCGTCGGTGAGGCTGATCTGCGGCAGGGGCTGCCCCAGGGCCGCCGCGTGAAGGGCCGTGCGGGCCGCCAGTCGCTCCGCCGCCAGGGCCTTCAGGCCGCGGACCACGGCCCGGGCGAAGGCGTCCGCGTCCCCATAGGCCAGCAGGCGGGCGCACTCGTCCGCCGTCGCGGGCTTGAAGGTCGGGCGGATGCGCATGGCCGCCCGCTCCAGCCGGCAGGGCTGGCCCTCCACCTGGATCATTCGGCCGGGGGTGAAACGAACCGGCTCCGGCAGCCGGGCCAGCTGGGTGGCGATCCAGGCCTGGCGCTGGCGGGCGAAGGCGACGGCGTCGGACAGCCGCGCCCGGTCGGGGGCCGTGGCCACCACGATCCGCTCCCGACTGTCCAGGCGCAGGCTGATCCGACGGGCGCCCGCATGCACCCGCAGGCGCAGGGGAAGGCCGTCGATCTCGATCTGGTCCCCGTGGTCCAGCCGGGGCTTTGGGGTGAGCAGGGCGCGCAACGACATGGCCCCAGCCTAGAGCAGTTTTCGCCGTCTGGCTCTAGTCCGCGAGGGGCAGCAGCATGCGGATGTCGCAGCGGGCGTAGGGCGACGGATGGCCCTCGTCGTCGGCCAGCTCCCGGAACCCCAGGCTGCGGTAGAGGCGGATCGCCGGGATGAGCTTGCGGCCGCTTTCCAGATAGACCCGGGCGGCCCCCAGCGCCCGGCAGCGGGCGATCGCCGCCTCCAGCAGGGCGCGGCCGAGGCCGGTCCCGCGATGCTCCGGCGCCACGGTCATCTTGCAGACCTCCAGGGTCTGCGCGTCATGCCACAACAGGGCCACGCACCCCACCCGCCGCTCGCCGAGGAGGGCCATCAGCACGTCGCCGCCGGTGTCCACGAACACGCCCTGAGGATCACCCAGCACTCGGCGATCCTCGTCCTCAAGCGCGAATTCCCGGGTGATCCAGGCTTCGTTGAGGCTGCGGAACGCGTCGGCGTCCGACGGCTGGAAGCTGCGGATGACGACGCCCGCAAGCCCTTGGCCCATGTCAGGCGGCCTCGTTGGCCACGATGAACGACCGGACCCGGGGATAGATTTCCTCACGGAACCGGCGACCGTTGAACACGCCGTAATGGCCCACGCCGGGCTGGACATAGAGCAGGCGCTTGTCGTCGGGAATCTCGCTGCACAGGACGTGGGCCGCCTGGGTCTGGCCGACGCCGGAAATGTCGTCCAGTTCGCCCTCCACGGTCATCAGGGCGATGTCCTTCACCGCCGCTGGGCGCACGTCGCGGCCGCGCTGGGTCAGGAGACCCCGAGGCAGGAGGTACTGCTGGAACACGATGTCGATGGTCTGGAGGTAGAACTCCTCCGTCAGGTCGAGGACCGACAGATACTCGTCATAGAATTCCAGGTGCTTGGCGGCCTGGTCGCCATCGCCCTGGACCAGGTGCTCGAAATAGGACTTGTGCGCGTCCTGGTGCCGCTGGGCGTTCATGCTCATGAAGCTGTAGAGCTGGACAAAGCCGGGATAGACCCGCCGGCCCACCCCCGGATGGGGCGGCGGCACCGTGTAGATCATGTTCGACTTGAACCAGGCGAAGGGCCGCTCCTCCGCCAGCTTGTTGGGGGCGGTCGGCGACAGCCGGGCGTCGATGGGGGAGCCCATGAAGGTCATGCTGGCGGGACGGGACGGGTCCCCGTCCTCGGCCATCAGGGTGGCGGCGGCCAGCACCGGTGGGCCCGGCTGGCAGACGGCCACCACGTGGGGACGCGGCCCCAGCACGCGCAGCATGTCCTGGATGTGGTCCACATAGTCGTGGAAGTCGAAGCGGCCCTCCAGCACGCTGACCTGCCGGGCGTTCACCCAGTCGGTGATGTACACGTCGTGGTCTGGAAGGAACGCCTCCACCGTGCCGCGAAGCAGGGTGGCGTAGTGGCCGGACAGGGGGGCCACGATCAGCACGGCGGGATCCAGGGTGCGGCGCCCGGCCTTGCGCAGGTCCGCCGATTCCCGGCTGAAATGCACCAGATTGACCCAGGGGGTGGACCAGACCGTGTGGGTGCTGACCCGCACCGGCTGGCCGTTGATCACCGTCTGGTCGATCATCCAGTCCGGCTTGCCATAACGACGGGTGACGGTGGCGAACAGGTCGTTGGCCGCGGACAGATTGCGGATGGCCGGAAGGTCGGAGGCGGGATTGTAGGGCGCGCTCCAGAAGTCCCGGGCCGCGCGGGCCAGGGTCCGCATGGGGGTTCCGGCGTGATAACCCAACTCGTTCAGGGCGTAGAGCATGGCGACCTGTCGCCTCCGCATTTCGTCAACTGCAGCCAGTCTGTATCATGCTGCACTTGCGAAATAGGTAATGTCGACGGGATTCCCCAGACAAAATCGGCGAGGGCCGCACATTTTTCGGTGATCTAGCCGCCGCGCATCGCCTTGCGGATGTCGTCCGCCAGCTTCTGCGGTCCCTGCTCGTAGGACAGGGGAACAGAAAACTGTCCGTTCGGATCCATCAGATAGATGGCCGCGCTGTGCGCAACCTGATAGTCTTTCGCCTTGTTTTCCTTGGCGTAATAGACCCGGTAGGCCCGCGCGACGGCGGCGATCTCGGCCGGTGAGCCGGTCAGCGCCACCACCCGTTTCGGAAAGCCCGGCTGGTCCAGCCAGGCCTTCAGCTGGGCCGGCGTGTCCCGGGCCGGGTCCACGGAGATGAAGACGGCCTGCAGCCGGTCCCCGTCCGGTCCGAGCTTCGCCTGGGCCGACCCGAGGGTCTGCATCGTGGCCGGACAGATGTCGGGACAGGACACATAGCCGAAGAACACCGCGCTCCAGCGGCCCTTGAGCACCGCCTCGCTCACCCGGCGTCCGGACTGGTCCGTCAGCACGAACGGCCCGCCGATCGCCGCCTCCCCGGAGGACGACTTCGGGGCGGGCTGGCTCATCCACAACCAGCCCACCAGGCCGAGGACCACCACCGAGAGGGTCAGCAGGAACAGGACCGCAGGACTGGTCAGCGGCATCCGGGTCGGACCCGGCGGTTTGGTTTCCGCGCCATTGGGTCCAGAGTAACGTTTCATAACAGGCTCCCAGGCGAGACTGAGTCATGTCCATGACCCGATCCGACAGCCACCTCCGGTCGCCGGGACCGTCCCGCAGCGCGAAGACCGTTAAGCCGGGATTGTCGCTGCTACAAGAGCTCGGGCCCCTCGACGAGACCGGTCTGCCGATCGGCGCCGCCGAAGGCCGTTTGTGGGACTGGGCCTACGCCCGGCGGGGCCTGCGGCTGCGCACGCTGGTCGTTCTGCGCTGGGTGTCGATCCTGGCCCAGCTGACCACGGTGCTGTGGATCGCGCTGGGCCTGCATTTCACCCTGCCCCTGGGTCCCTGCCTCGTGGTGATCGCCCTCGCCGCCTGGATGAACCTGTCCATGGAGCTGGCGCTGCCCGGCGGGCGGCTGACCGGCCGGTGGGAGGCCGTGTTCCAGCTGAGCTTCGACCTGGTGGAGATGTCGGTGCTGATCGGCCTGACCGGCGGACTGTCCAACCCCTTCTTCCTGATGCTGGTGGCGCCGGTGACCGTGGCGGCGGCGACCCTGCCGGCGCGCAACGCCGCAGCCCTGGGCGTGCTGTCGGCGGTCTGCGTCACCCTGCTGTTCTTCTTCGCCCTGCCCCTGCCCTGGTTCCCGGGACAGACCTTCCAGAGCCCCTGGCTCTATCGGTTCGGCATGTGGGGCGCGGCCATCTCCGGCATCGGCTTCAACGCCGCCTATGCCTGGCAGGCCTCGGCGGAGGCGTCGCGCATGGAGCTGGCCCTGGCCACCACCCAGGCGGTGCTGGCCCGGGAGCAGCGGCTGTCGGCCCTGGGCGGACTGGCCGCCGCCGCCGCCCATGAGCTGGGCACGCCGTTGGCCACCATCCAGGTGGTGACGCGGGAGCTTCTGCGGGAGCATGAGGCGGCGTCGCCCCTGCGGGACGACCTGCAGCTGCTGTCGGACCAGTCGCAGCGCTGCCGCGAGATCCTGATGCGCCTATCCCGCTCGCCCGACGCCGAGGATGCGCACCACGCCCGCCTGGCCGTGGCGCATCTGCTGGACGAGGTGGTGGAGCCCTACCGCAGCGCCGCCGTGCGGATCACCTGTAGGGCGGACGGAACGCCGTCCCTCGAGATCCGTCGCATGCCGGAAATCCTCCACGGCCTGTCGTCCATCGTCGAGAACGCCGCCGACTTCGCCCGCACCACCGTGGACATTCACGCCGCCTATGACGAGGAGGCCCTGTGGATCGAGGTCCGCGACGACGGGCCCGGCTTCGCCCCCGACGTGCTGCCGCGGCTGGGCGAGCCCTATGTGACCACCCGCAGCCACGGGGAAAACTCCCGCACCCAGCATCAGGGGATGGGACTGGGCTTCTTCATCGCCAAGACCCTGCTGGAACGCTCCGGCGCCCGGGTCGAGTTCGGCAATCTGCGGCCGGAGGGCGCTCAGGTGACCGTCCGGTGGCCGCGGGCCCGGATCGAGGCGGGGCCGGCGCCGGGCTGAGCCACGCGGCGCTAGAGCCCGCGGCGTTAGAGCCCGCGGCGGCGGGCGCGGCCGGCGATGTTCAGCGCAAGACGTTCCGCGATCAGACCGTCGGGATAGCCGGTGGTCTTGCACTGGCGATCCGCCTCCAGCACGTCCGGCTGCAGGCCGTCCAGATCGGTCAGGCGCCAGGCGCGCAGCTGGCGCAGGAATTCCCGCTCCTGCTTCCAGAACACGCCGACGGCCTTGGCCGCTTCCGACGGGCCCATGCCCCCGCCCACCAGGGTCAGGGCGCGGCGGAGGCGCATCAGGTGCTGGCCCATGGCGCGCACCGCGGCCGGTCCGCCCTCGCCCTCCGCCCGGGCGCGGCGCAGGCCGCTCTGCGCCTCGGCCAGACGCGCGCCGAAAGCGTCGTTGGCGGCGTCGAACAGGGACGCCTCCGGCTCCACGCCCAGGTGCTCCGACAGATCCGCGGCGCTGGCGGTGACGCCGCTGCCGGGCCCGAGGAAGAGGGCCAGGCGCTCGATCTCCTGGCGCATCACCCCCCGCTCCTTGGGCAGGCGGGCGACGAAGATCTCCAGGGCATCGGCGGTCAGGCCGACCTTGTCCGCCGCCAGGGCCTCGCGCACCAGACGGGAGACGTCCCCCACCTCGTCCTCATAGACGGCGACGGCCGCCGCCTGCTTTCCCGCCTCGGCGGCCTTGCGCAGGGCCGAGCCGCGATCCAGGGCCGGCGCCTCGATGAGGAAGAAGGCGTCGGGGTTGAGCTGGCCGTCCAGATGGGCCTTCAGAGCGTCGGCGGCGATCCGCAGGGGTCCGGCCTTGTCGCTGGTCAGCTTCAGCCGCACCAGGCGGCGCCCGCCCATCATGGACAGGGCCGCCAGTTCGTCCTGCAGGCGACCGCTGTCCTGGTCGAGATCGGTGTCGGTGAGGACCGCCACGTCGAAGGGATCGTCGATGTTCGGCACGATCCGGCGGGCCAGGCCCTCCGCCCGCTCCCGCACGCCGCCGCGATCGCGGCCGTGCAGCAGGCAGGCCCGGACGTCCGGCGGCGGATGGGCCAGGAACCGGTCGACCTCGGGCCGTTTGGACAGGATCACGGCGCCGACGTCACGGGTTGGGTCGCGAGGCGAAATAGCGCAGCAGGCGCAGCCGCAACTGGTCTGCCGCCGCCTCGGCCACCCGCGCCTCCCCGTCCTGCTCGGCGGACAGACCGGCATAGGGCTGGTCGGCGGAATCATAGGTCGCCATCGCCGACACCTGGTCCGCGAGGGCCAGCTTGTCCGTCGCCTGGTCCCGCAGCTCGAACTTGACGGTCATGGTCAGTTCGTAGCGGCTGGCCACGTTGTTGACCCGGACCCCGCGCGGGACCCGGAAGCTGGAGACATCCACCTTCAGCTTCCAGGACGCATGATCGTCATGGCGACCGAAGGCGTCGTTCAGCCGCTGCTGCAGCAGGAAGCCCCCGCGGGAATGTTCGGAGAGCTGGACGGAGATGTCGTTCAGCGACCCGCCGACGGTGTTCTGGGCGTACATGGGTGTGAACCCGCACCCGGCGAGACCCAGCACGCCCACCGCCGCGACTGCGCCCAGCGCGCGTTTCAGGAGGACTGCCGCCTTCGCCATCATGCCCGTTTCCTCATTTCCTGCCGGATCCGCCGGAGCGGAGCGGTCAGCCGACCACGATATTGACGATCCGGTCCCTGACCACGATCACCTTGCGGACGGACTGGCCCGCAATGTGACGCTGCACGTCCCCGTCGGCGAGGGCAATAGCCTCGACCTCGGCTTCGGGCGCCCCCTTCGGCGCGCGGATTTCCGCCCGCCGCTTGCCATTGACCTGAACGGCCAGCACCGCCTCGTCCTCGGCGAACAGTCCCGGGTCCGATTTCGGCCAGGCCGCCTCGGCCACGAGGCCGGTCTCGCCCAGGCGGGCCCAGCATTCCTCCGCCAGATGCGGCATGAACGGGGCGATCAGCCGGGCCAGGATCGACAGGGCTTCATGCCGCGCCGCCAGGCGGGCGGGGCTGGCGCCCGCCGCCGGGTGGGCCTTGAGCACGGCCATCATCTCATGCATCCGGGCGACGGCCAGGTTGAAGCGGAAGGTCTCCAGGCCCTCTGTGATCTGCTGCGCCAGCTGGTGCGCCGCGCGCCGCAGGGCGAGGCCGTCCTCGGACAGGTCCGGCGCGCCGGGCCGACCCTCCGGCTGGGCGTCGAATTCCGTCCAGATCCGCTGGATCAGGCGCCAGGCGCCCTCGACGCCGGCGGCGGACCACTGGACGTCCCGCTCCGGCGGGCTGTCGGACAGGACGAACAGGCGGGCCGCATCGACGCCGTACTGCTCGAAGATGTCCTCCGGCGCCACGACGTTGCGCTTGGACTTGGACATCTTCTCGACGCCGACCACCTCCACCGGCTGTCCGAATTCGGTGTCCACCCAGACGCCGTCCCGCTTCTCCACCTCGTTGGGCTGCAGCCACAGGCCGTTGTGGGAGCGATAGGCCTCGTGCGTGACCATGCCCTGGGTGAACAGGCCGGCGAAGGGCTCCTTCACCCCCACCAGGCCGTCGTCGGCCAGGGCCCGGGTCAGGAACCGGGCGTAGAGCAGGTGCAGCACCGCGTGCTCCACCCCGCCGATATACTGGTCCACCGGCAACCAGTAGTCCGCCGCCGCCTTGTCGATGGGCGTTTCGGAGCGGGGATTGGCGAAGCGGGCGAAGTACCAGCTGGAATCGACAAACGTGTCGAAGGTGTCGGTCTCGCGCTCCGCGTCCTCGCCGCAGGCCGGGCAGGCGACGAACCGCCAGGTGGGATGGCGCAGCAGCGGATTGCCCGGCTTGTCGAAGGCCACGTCGTCGGGCAGCAGAACCGGCAGCTGGTCCTCGGGCACGGGAACCACGCCGCAGCTCGGGCAATGGATGATCGGGATCGGGCAGCCCCAGTAGCGCTGCCGCGACACGCCCCAGTCCCGCAGGCGATAGACGGTGGCGCCCTGACCGCGGCCGTCGGCCTCCACCCGGGCGATGGCGGCGCCCTTGGCCTCCTCGATGGTCAGACCATCCAGGAACTGCGAGTTGAAGATGCGCCCCGGACCCACATAGGCCTCGGTCCCGACGGTGAAGGTCGCGGCGTCCTCTCCGGACGGCAGCACCACCGGGGTGGCCGCCAGCCCGTACTTGCGGGCGAAGTCCAGGTCCCGCTGGTCATGGGCCGGACAGCCGAAGATGGCGCCCGTGCCGTAGTCCATCAGGATGAAGTTCGCCACCCAGACCGGCAGCTTCCAGTCCGGGTCGAAGGGGTGCGACACGGTGACGCCAGTGTCGAAGCCCTTCTTCTCGCCCGCCTCGATGTCGGCCTCGGACGCGCCGCCGCGGCGGCATTCGGCGATGAACTCCGCCAGGGCCGGGTTGGACTCCGCGAGGGCCTGGGCCAGGGGATGGTCCGCCGCCACGCCGACGAAGCTCGCGCCGTAGAGGGTGTCCGGGCGGGTGGTGTAGACCTCGATCCGGTCGAACGCCGACGGCGCGCCGTCCGCCACGTCGAAATGGAAGCGCAGGCCCTGGCTGCGGCCGATCCAGTTCTCCTGCATCAGCCGGACCTTATCCGGCCAGCGGTCCAGGGTCTTGAGCCCCTCGATCAGATCGTCGGCATAGTGGGTGATGCGCAGGAACCACTGGGTCAGCTTGCGCTTTTCCACAGGCGCTCCGGAGCGCCAGCCGCAGCCGTCGATGACCTGCTCGTTGGCCAGCACGGTCATGTCGACGGGGTCCCAGTTGACCACGCCCTCCCGGCGATAGGCCAGGCCGCGGCGGTACAGCTCCAGGAACAGCTTCTGCTCCTGGCCGTAGTATTCCGGGTCGCAGGTGGCGAATTCCCGGCTCCAGTCGATGGCGAGGCCGAGTTCCTTCAGCGGCTCGCGCATCGCGGCGATGTTCTCGTAGGTCCAGCCCTTGGGGTGAACGCCCTTCTCCATGGCCGCGTTCTCGGCGGGCATGCCGAAGGCGTCCCAGCCCATGGGGTGGAGCACGTTGAAACCCTGGGCGCGTTTGTAGCGCGCCACCACGTCGCCCATGGTGTAGTTGCGCACATGGCCCATGTGGATGCGCCCCGACGGATAGGGGAACATCTCGAGCACATAGTACTTCGGTCTGGCCCCGGCCTCTTCAGGCGAGAGCGTGCGGAAGGTGTTTGCGTCCGACCACCGTGCGCGCCAGTGGGGTTCGGAGACTTTCGGATTGTAGCGGCCCATGCGGGCGACTTATCAGCCCTTCACGTTGATCGTCGAGAGCTTTAGCTGCCGGGCGCGGGTCAGGATGGCGTTTTCCACGTCCACGTCCGTCTGGCCGGACACCGGCGCGTTGGACCAGCCGCCCGCCGAATCCTTGACCTGCTTGAACACGGTCACCGACACGCCGTCCGCGCGCAGGCGCGTATCGAGGATGTAGACCGTGGCCTTGAACCGCTCATCCGGCTTTTCCGGATTGGCGTACCAGTCGGTGATGATCACGCCGCCGAACGGGTCGGCCGAGGCCAGGGGCATGAACGACAGGGTGTCGAGGGAGGCGCGCCACAGGAAGGCGTTCACGCCGATGCCCGCAGGCGCCGCCGAGGCCGCCGCGCGATCGTTACGCTTGCCGAACGGAAAGCCGCCGCCGCCGCTGGACGCCTGGTCGCCGCCATGGGCGCAGGCCGCCAGCAGGAGAGCCCCGGCGATCACAACGCCGGTCTTGACGGTAAACGACATCTTCCACTGCTCCATCGCGCTGATCCGTTGCGGCGGGGAAGCCCTTCGCCGACAACGCATCTCAGTTCAACCCGGCCTGACCGGCGGGGTCACCCCATACCTCGGATTTTGATCTATACCACGGCGGGAAAGCGTCCAAGTCGCAAAAATTCACCTTATGTCGTGGCCTCGCCGCCACAGGGGGCGAAGTTCATGTGCGAAATTCTCCCTTTTCATTGACGCTCATCAAGCATGGAGCTTAAGCCAAACCTCACACTTTGCGGCGCAGCCTGCCGTCAGAGGGTGTAGGGTCTGTCGCAGCGTCCGGCATGAGGCGCTGGCGGACCAGGGAAGGGTGAACGGGGACGTCATGTTCTGGAAAGCGACCATAGCCTCGGCTGCGGCGCTCCTGATTGCAGGGGCGGCTCAGTCCGCGTCTGCAGACCCGCCGAAGACGGTGGTGCAGAACAACTTCGCCGGGGAGATCGACCCCACCGGCCCCTGGACCGTGAAGCCCGATCACAAGACCCTGCTGTTCGGCGGCAACAGCCGCTGGGGCCTCAAGCTGGACATGGAGCAACCCCTGGGTCGCGACATGGCCTGGAAGGACGTGAACGCCGGCGCCTATCTGAAGCTGACGCCGAACATCCGCGTCGGCGGCACGGTGGGTCTCGGCGACCGTCTGGCCCAGCCGCAGAAGGTCACGCCCCAGGACACCGCCCCGCGGGTCCATCTCGAGACCGCCTTCAAGTTCTGACGCGACCCCGTTGTCCGCTGACGGCCTCGACCGCAGCGAACCCCGACACGCCTGTCCCCCGAAGCCGCGCCGCGCTGGACGGTCCCACCCCGCCCAGGGCCAGGACCGGAACCGACGCCCGCCGCGCGATGGCGGCCAGCCGCACGACGCCCAGCGGCCGTCCCGCAGAGGGGCTGCGACTGGGAAAGATCGCCGACAGGAACACGGCGTCACACCCCGTCCGACCGCCCCGGGCGACGGCGCCGGGTCCGTGCGCGGCGAGGGTGAGGACCCAGCGGGGCCGCCGGGCCCGAAGACGCGGCAGTCGGGCCGCGTCCCGCTCGGGCAGGTGCACGCCCTGCGCCCCCACCCGTGCGGCCAGACCCGCATCCTGGCCGATCAGCAGGACCAGTCCCCGCCGCCGCGCCACCCGGGCCAGGGCCTGCGCCTCCGCCGGGGCCTGCGGCCGGCCGAAGCCGCGATAAACCACGCCGGCCCCGCGGGGGAGCCGCAGGGCGGCGGCCACCACGTCCGGGGTGCGATCGGGATCGGTGAACATCCACAGGGCGGGAAGCGTCCGGGCGCCCTTTCGCTTTGCCGCGTGACGGCGCAAGTAAAGGGCCTGGCGCCACAAACCCTCCAGTTCCGAACACGGCAGTGTCAATGTCCGAACCCTCCTCCGACCGTCACGACCCCGCGCGCGCGCGCCAGGATATTCTCGACCGGATCCACATGGCCGCCCGGGACGCCGTCCGCAACGCCGGCTGCGGGCCGGATGCGCCGGCGCCGCTTCCGACCCTCGTGGCGGTGAGCAAGGTCCAGCCCTGGGAGAGGATCGCACCCGTGCTCGCCGCGGGCCAGCGGGTGTTTGGCGAAAACCGCGTGCAGGAGGCCCAGACCCGCTGGGCCGGCGTGCGCGAGACCTATCCCGACCTCGAACTGCGCCTGATCGGGCCGCTGCAGACCAACAAGGTCCGCGCGGCCCTGGACCTGTTTGACGTGATCGAGACCGTCGACCGCGAAAACCTTGCGGCGGCCATCGCGGACGCCGTGGCCAAGGGCGCGCCCCGCCGGCGGCTGTATGTCCAGGTCAATACCGGCGAGGAGCCGCAGAAGGCCGGCGTGGCCCCCGCCGAGGCCGACGCCTTCATCGCCCGCCTGCGGGATCACCACCGGCTGGAGATCGAGGGACTGATGTGCATCCCGCCGGTGGACGAGGCGCCCGGGCCGCATTTCGCCCTGCTGGCCCGGATCGCGGCGCGCAACGGGATCCCGCGGCTGTCCATGGGCATGAGCTCGGACTTCGAGACGGCGGTGCGCTTCGGCGCCACCTCGGTGCGGGTCGGCTCGGCCCTGTTCGGAGCCCGCTGAGATGGCGGGTCCCCCGGTCCTGTCCCCCGCGGAGGTGGAGCGCTACGCCCGGCACCTGGTGCTGCGCGAGATCGGCGGGCCGGGACAGCAGAGGCTGAAGGCCGCGCGCATGCTCATCGTGGGCGCCGGCGGTCTGGGGTCCCCCGCGGCGCTCTATCTGGCGGCGGCGGGCGTGGGCCGGATCGGCCTGGTGGACGCCGACCGGGTGGCCCTGTCGAACCTGCAGCGGCAGATCCTGTTCGCCACGTCGGACGTGGGCGCCCCCAAGGTCGCGGCGGGCGCCGCCCGTCTGGCGGCCCTGAACCCCGAGATCACGGTGGTCGCCCACGACGTCCGCCTGGACGCCGGCAACGCCGACGCGCTGGTGAGCGCCTACGACATCCTCCTGGACGGAACGGACGACTACGCCACCCGGTTCGAGGTCAACGCCGCCGGCCTGCGCCACGGGCGACCGCTGGTGTCCGGGGCGCTCGGCCGCTGGACGGGACAGGTCGGCGTGTTCGGCCTCGAGGGCGGGCCCTGCTATCGCTGTCTGGTGCCCGAGATCCCGCCGGATGCGGACACCTGCCAGGCGACCGGCGTGGTGGGCGCCCTGGGGGGCGTGATCGGCGCGATGATGGCGCTGGAGGCGATCAAGCTGGCCACAGGGATCCGGTCGGGTCTCGCGGGGCGGCTTCTGGTGTATGACGCCCTGGCGGCGGAGGCGCGCACCCTGCGCCTGCCGCGCGATCCCGGTTGCCCCGGCTGCGGGAATGCGCGACTCAAGGGGGACTGAGACCGGGACCCGAGGACGCCGCGCATGACCGCACTGCTCAAGATCCTGGCCCTGGGCCTGGCCGGGCTGATCGCCGTGGTGGGGATCGGGGGGCTCGCCCTGCGCGAGGGCGTGGTTCCCTATGCGACGCTGGAACAGCGCTACGCCTCGCCCGACTCCCGCTACCTGGACCTGCCCGGGGGCCTGCATGTGCATTACCGCGACACGGGCCCGGCTGCGGGACCGGTGGTGGTGCTGGTGCATGGCTTCGCCGATTCCACCGCCACCTGGGACGGCTGGGTGGCCCCGCTGTCCGCGCATTACCGGGTGATCAGCCTCGACCTGCCCGGCCACGGGCTGACCCGGGCGCCGCGCAACTGGCCCGCCGGAACGGCCAGCTACGCCGCCCTGCTGGACCAGGTGGTGACCCGGCTGGGGGTCGACCGCTTCGCCCTGGTGGGCAATTCCATGGGCGGCTCGGTGGCCTGGAACTACGCCCTGATCCATCCCGCGCGGCTGACCGCGCTGGTGCTGGTGGACGCCGCCGGCTGGCCGGAGCCGCAGCGCAAGGGCGGCGGCGGCGGCGCGCTGGCCTTCCAGCTGCTGCGAACGCCCTGGGGGCGCTGGCTGCTGAGCCGGGTGGACCTGCGGCCGGTGATCGCCGACGGGCTGCGCAAGGCGTTCCATGATCCGTCCCGGGTGACCGACGGGATGATCAACCGCTTCAATGACCTGAGCCACGCCCCCGATCACCCGGCGATCATCCTGGGCATGCAGGACCGGTCCTGGGTAATCGCCACGCCGGAGGCCATGGCGCGCATCCACACGCCGACCCTGGTCCTGCATGGAGCGGACGACCGATTGATCCCGTTGGAGTCTGGCCGGCGGTTCGCGGCGACCATTCCGGGGGCGAAGCTGATCGTCTATCCCGACAGCGGTCACACGCCGCAGATGGAGATCCCCGCGCGGTCCGTCGCCGATCTGATGGCCTTCCTCGGTCCGATGAACCTGGCGCCGTCGGGCGCCCGGCCTCAGGCGGACGGACCGTCGCCCGCGACGCTGTCGACGCCTTCGGGAGCGTAGATCTCGGCGAAGGCGCCGCCGTGCGGCTCCGCGCGGCCGTCCGGGTCCGGATGGATCAGAATGTCCGCCGCCGGGAAGCGGGCCAGGATCCGCCGCTCCGCCGCCACCACGATCCGATGGGCCGCCTCGAGGGACAGGGTCGGGTCCAGCTCCATGTGCATCTGCACATGCACGAACGGTCCCGAGGCCCGGGAGCGGAGCTGATGCACGCCGCGGACCTGCGGGTCGTCTCCCGCCAGCCGGACGATCATCTGCCGGTCCTGTTCGTCCAGCTCCCGGTCCATCAGCTGGGCGGCGGCTTCCCGGAACACGTTCACCGCGCCCCAGACCAGCCATCCGGCCACCACCAGTCCGGCCACGGCGTCGATCCGGGGCTCGCGGAAGATCATCACCCCGGCCAGACCGATGAGGGCGGCGATGTTGCAGACCAGATCCGCCAGATAGTGGGCGCGATCCCCGTGGATCGCCACCGACCCGGTCCTGGCCAGCACCCGGGACTGCTGCCAGACCAGCCCGGCCACGGCGAAGCTGGACGCCACCAGCACGGCGATGCCGTACAGCTCCGACTCCACCGGCGCGGGGCGCAGGATGCGCCCGATCGCCTCCCGGGCGATGAGGGCGGCGGAGGCGAACACCAGTCCCGCCTGCATCAGGCTGGCGAAGGCCTCGGCCTTGCCATGGCCGTAGCGGTGCTCGGCGTCCGGCGGCGCGGCGGCGTAGCGCACGGCGAAGAAGGTGGTCAGGGCCGCGATCAGGTCGAGGGCGGAGTCGCCGAGGGACGCCAGCAGGCCGACAGAGCCGCTGGCGAGCCAGGCCAGGCCCTTGGCCAGGACCAGCACCGAGGCCAGCGCCACCGACAGGCGCGTCACATGGCCGGTCAGGGCGACGCTGTCCTGGGCGGAGACGCCGCCCGGCCGCGCCGGGCCGTGGGAGTGGTTTGCGTGCGATCCGTGGGAGGCCATCGGCGACCTATACTGCGCGATCCGGGCGCCCGCACCCAGATTCCTGTGAAATTTCCGCCTCCGCCGAGGTAAACCTTAACCGTCGGCGTGGCTAGATGCTGGCTGGACTGCCGGGACGCCATCCACGGCGCCCGCCCCTGGACGACCCCGACCTGCATGACGACGGAGCTTTCTGCCATGGCCGCCCTCTGGATCACCGCCGACGAGGCCCAGGCGAGACTCGGCGTGCGACTTCAGACCCTGTACGCCTATGTCAGCCGCGGACTGATCACGGTGCGGGCGGACGAGACCGATCCCCGTCGCAGCCTCTATGCGGCGGAGGACATCACCCGGCTGGTGCAGCGGCGCAGCCGCGGCCGCAGCCAAGTGGCGAGCCGCGCCCTGGATCACGGCGACCCGGTGCTGAGCTCGTCCATCACCACCATCCACGACGGCCGGCCCTGGTATCGCGGCCGGGACGCCATCGCCTGGGCGGAGACGGCCTCCCTGGAGGAGACCGCGCGCCTGCTCTGGGACTGCGACGAGGATCCGTTCATAGGCCTCGCGCCGCACCCGTCGACGGGAGTCGGCGGCGACGCCCGCGCCCGGGCCTTTTCCCTGCTGGCCTATCGCGCCGCCAACGACCCGGCCACGTCCGGCCGTTCGGACAAGGCCCTGCGGCGGGAAGCCGCCTCGATCATGATCGATCTGGTGGACGCCATGTCCGGCGCGGCCCGCAACGGCCTGATCCACGAACGGCTGGCCAAGACCTGGCGTGTGGACAGCAGCAAGGCCGACATCCTGCGCCGCTGCCTGGTCCTCGCCGCGGACCACGAGCTGAACGCGTCGACCTTCGCCACCCGGGTGGCCGCGTCGACGGGGGCCTCCCTCGCCTCCTGCGCCCTGGCCGGGCTGAGCACCCTGTCCGGCCCGCTGCACGGGGGCATGACCCTGCAGGTGGCCGCCTTCATCGCCGAATGCCGGCGGACCAACGACCCGCGCAGCACGGCCGCCCTTCGCCTGAGCCAGGGCCTCGATGTTCCCGGGTTCGGGCAGCTGGTCTATCCCGCCGGCGACCCCCGGGCGCGGGCCATCGCCCAGGCCCTGATCTATGCCGACGACCTGCGGGAGATCGCCGCCGCGGGGGAAAGCGTCACCGGCGTCGCCCCGAACCTGGATTTCGCCCTGGTCGCCGCGACCCGCACCCTGGGCCTGCCGGTGGACGCCGCCTTCACCCTGTTCACGGTGGGCCGGGCGGTGGGCTGGTTCGCCCACGCCATCGAGCAGCGGTCGTCCAACCGGCCGATCCGGCCGCGGGCCAGCTATGTGGGTCTTGAACCCGGCTATCTCGACCGGCAGGAGCTGGTGTTCGAGCCCGCCCCGGCCGCCGATGCGAAGGTGTCGCCGGACCCGGACGACCTCGACCGGCCCGAGCCCCTCGCCGCCAACAACGGTTGAGGCGCGTCCGCGGCCGGGGTCCCGGCCTCAGTCCTCGGCGGTCAGCAGGGGGCCCAGCCCCGGGATGGTGTTCAGCACGTCCTTCAGCAGGTCGCGGCCGGTGGTCTCCCGCACGAACTGCATGGCCACGGGCAGGATCGACTGCATGTCCGCGGTCGTGATTCCCTGACGGGTCAGGCGCTGGCCGACGGACATGGCGTCGGACATGGCCGCGCCGCTGGCGCCGCCCACATTGCGCATCATGCCCGCAACCAGGCCGCCGGCCTTGTTCTGGCCCAGCGCCGCGCCGTGCTGCGCCAGGTCCTCCGCGCCGGGAACCGAGGCGAACAGGTCCTTCACCGCTTCGGGGTCGGCGTGCTTTTCGATGAGGAACAGGGCCGCCGACAGCGCGGTGTTGGCCTGGTCGGCGGTCAGTCCGGTGCGGTCTGCCGCCCGTGCAACGAGGGTCTGGATCATGGAGCGGTTATCTAGAGGAACTCCCCCGCCCCGTCCACGGCTTCAGTGGGCCGATCAGGCTTCAGACACCGCCATGGGCGTTCCGGGCTCCGGTTGCAGCCGGCTGAACACCCATTCCACGTCCGAGGACAGGTCCGGGCGGAAGCGATAGCCGGCCCGGTCGAACCCCTTCAGGTCCTCCGCACGGGTCAGGCGATGGTCGATGGCGTAACGGGCCATCAGGCCCCGGCCGGTCTTGGCGAACAGGGACAGGTTGCGCAGCTCCCCGCCCCGCTCCTGGCGGAAGGCGCAGCTGATCACCGGCCGTTTCAGGGCGCTGCGGTCGACGGCGCCGAAATACTCGATGCTGGCCAGATTGACGAGGGTGGGATCGGCGTGGCCCTTCAGGGTCTCGGACAGGCGCCGGGCGATCCGGTCCCCCCAGAAGTCATAGAGGGTGGCGCCCCGGGACGTCGGCAGCCGCGTGCCCATCTCCAGCCGGTGGGGCTGGATCCGGTCCAGGGGCCGGAGGACGCCATAGAGGCCGGACAGGATCCGCACGTGATCCTGGGCCCAGGCCAGTCCCTCCGCATCCAGGGTCCGGGCCTTCAGGCCCTCATAGACATCGCCGGCGAAGGCCAGCGCCGCCTGGACGCCCTCGGCCTTTGCGGGATCGCGCTCGAACGCCCGGAACCGCTCCGCATTCAGGGCGGCGAGCGCGTCCGAGATCCCCATCAGCCGGCTGAGGTCCGAGGCCTTCAGCCGCCGCGTGACCTTGGCCAGGGCCGCGGTGTCGCGGACCAGCAGCGGGTCCGTGGCCGGCGCCTCCGCCGGGGGCGGGGAGAAATCGAGGGTCTTGGCGGGGGACAGAACGACGAGCATCAGGCTCTCTCAGTGGACTTCGGATCGCGGACAACCGCCTCAATATGGCGCGCCGCCCTTGCGGCGGTAGCCCCCGGCGGGGTCGGTGACCATATCAATGTCGGAATACTCACAGACATCGACATCGGGATGGTCGGTTCCGATCTCCAGCAGCACCGCCTCCCGGTCGGATCGGTTCTGCAGGTGGTGGCCGTCCGGGTCGCCGGCGCGGAAACCGGCGCTGTCGCCGGCCCGCAGGATCTCTTCCCCTGAATTCGTGACCAGCACCACCTCGCCCTCCAGCACCATCACGAACTCATCGTCATGGGTGTGCCAGTGACGCTGGCTGGACCAGCCCCCCGGCGGCAGGCGCAGGAGGTTGACGCCGAACTGGGTCAGACCCGCGGCCTCGGCCAGCTTGAGGCGTCGCCGCTGGCGGCACGGCGCATCGAAGGGCGCCGGATAATCGGTCCCGATCCGCTCCGGGGCCGTGGTCCTGTCGATCTTCTTCATCACCGCTCTCCCGCCCCGAGAAGGCTTTCTCTCCGGCGACAGCTAGCCTAAAGCTGGGGGAATGTCCGATCCAGCCGTCATCGACCCCGTCGAACTCGCCCGCGACCTGATCCGCAGGCCGTCGGTCACGCCGGCGGACGCAGGCGCCATGGACATCGTCCAGTCCGCCCTCGAGGCTCTGGGCTTCCAATGCCGCCGCCTCCGCTTCGGCGAGATCGAGAACCTTTACGCCCGCCGGGGCGGCGCGGGCCGCAACCTGTGCTTCGCCGGGCACACCGACGTGGTGCCCGTGGGGGACGCCGCCGCCTGGACCCGCCCGCCGTTCGGCGCCGAGCTGGCGGAAGACCTCCTCTGGGGACGGGGCGCGGTGGACATGAAGAGCGCCATCGCCGCCTTCATCGCCGCCGTGGCCGCCACGCCCGCAGCCGCCTTCGGGGATGGCGCAGTGTCCTTCCTGATCACCGGCGACGAGGAGGGCCAGGCCCGGGACGGGACCCGCGCCGTGGTGAAGCAGCTGGCCGCGGAAGGCGAGCGCATCGACCACTGCCTGGTGGGGGAGCCGACCTCCGCCGCGCGGCTGGGGGACATGATCAAGATCGGCCGGCGGGGCAGCCTCAACGCCTGGCTGACGGTGGAAGGCGTGCAGGGGCACGTGGCCTATCCGGACCGGGCGGCCAATCCGGCGCCGGTGCTGGTGCGCCTGCTGCAGGCGCTGGACGCGCACCGGCTGGACGAGGGCTATCCGGAATTCCAGCCCTCCAACCTCGAGATCACCGAGATCGAGATCGGCAATCCGGCCCAGAACATCATTCCCGCCCGGGCCCGGGCCCGGATCAATATCCGCTTCAATCCCGGGCACCGGGGCGCCGACCTGGTCCGCTGGCTGGAGGACGAGGGTCGACGGGCGGCGGCGGACTTCCGCGGAACCATCGCCGTCGACGCCAGCATCTCCGGCGAGGCCTTCCTAACGGCGCCGGACGCCTTCGTCACCCTGTGCGCCGACGCCATCGGCGCGGAACTGGGCGTCACGCCGACCCTGTCGACCACCGGCGGCACCTCCGACGCGCGCTTCATCCGGGACATCTGCCCGGTGATCGAGTTCGGTCTGGTGGGAACCACCATGCACCAGGTCGACGAGCGCGCGCCGGTGGAGGACGTCCGCGCCCTGTCCCGGGTCTATCGCCGGATCCTCGAGGGCTATTTCGACCCGGCCCGCGGACCCGGCGGCGGCGCATGAGCCCGGCGGCGTCGGACAGTCTGGCGCGGGATTCCCTGCGCGCCGCCCGGGGCGTCCTGCGACTGATCCTGTTCAACCCCGCCTGGGCCGAGGATTTCGACCTGTCACGGCTGGGTCTGATCCGGTCGTTCTTCGCCCAGGGCCTCCGGGCGCCGCTGGTCATCCTGTTCGCGTGCGCCCTGGCCCGGGCGGAGGGGGACGGGATCACCCGGGAGCTGATGCTCCAGACCGCCGCGGCCCTCGCCATCGGCGTGGCGGGCTACACCCTGATCGTCTGGATCGCCCTGCGCCTGCTGCAGCTGCCGAACTGGGGCGCCTTCATCGTGCTGGTGAACTGGGGCGACCTGGTCTTCGCCACGATGATGACGGCGGTGTCGTCCCTGACGGTGTTCGGCGAGAACGGCGCGATCGCGGTCCAGCTGATCTGGCTGATGCTGGCCGCGCCGGTCCAGATCCTGTTCCTGTGGCGGGCGGCGCGGGTCACGCTGCAGGCCGATGTCGGCGCCACGGTGCTGCTGATCGTGCTCAACATCGCCGTGTCGGTGGGCGCCGATCAACTGGCGGCGCTGCTGCTGCCCGCCTGATCCACCGTCCCGTACACCACCCCGGACAGATAGAGACCCTGGGCCGGGGCCACCGGCCCGCAGCGGCGACGGTCCCGCGCCACGAGCGCAGCGCTGAGGTCGTCCGCCGTCCACCGACCGACCCCCACCTCGGCCAGCGACCCGGTGAGGGAGCGGACCTGGCGGTGCAGGAAGGACCGGGCGGCGAAGCGCAGATGCACCTCCTCGCCCACCCGCGCGACGGAGATCTGGTCGAGGGTCTTGACCGGGCTCTTCGCCTGGCAGGCCAGGTCGCGGAAGGTGGTGAAATCGTGGGTGCCGAGCAGCCGCCCGGCGGCCTCGGCCATGGCCCCCGCGTCCAGGGGGGACTTCACCCACCAGACCCGGCCCTTCTCGATGGCGGGCGGGGGCTTGCGGTCGAGGATGCGGTAGAGATAGCGCCGGCCGGTGGCCGAGAACCGGGCGTGGAAGTCCGGCGCCGCGCGCGCCGCCGCAAGCACCGTCACCGGGTGCGGAACCAGATGGGCGTTCAGGGCGTCGCGCACCACGTCGGGGGACCAGTCCTTTTCCAGGTCGGCGTGGATCACCTGATGGAGGGCGTGGACGCCGGTGTCGGTGCGCCCGGCGGCGTGGATCCGCAGGGTCTCGCCGCAGAAGCCGCGCAGGGCCGCCTCGATCACCCCCTGGACGGTGAGCAACCCGTCCTCCT
>CAINOV010000267.1 GCA_903851655.1 uncultured Caulobacterales bacterium | reverse complement strand
GCCCGGGCGGCGCTGGGGGCCTATCAGGGGCTGCTGCTGCCGACCACCCCGTGCGCGGCCTACAGCTTCGAGGCGGGGCAGTCGCCGGATGTGGCCTTCTACACCACGCTGGGCAATGTGGTGGGCCTGCCGGCCACCGCGTTTCCCATGGGCCTGTCGGGGGACGAGCTGCCCCTGTCCGTCCAGGCCCTGGCCTGGGACGACGAGACCAGCCTCGGCCTCGCCCGGGCGCTTGCGGAACCGGTGGGGGCCCCGCCGAACTATCGGGGGTAGGCCCTCAAACAGCGTCATTCCCGGCCTTGAGACGGGAACCGACCTCCGGATGGGGCGCTAAATCCTTGCACGAGGTTCCCGGGTCAAGCCCGGGAATGACATGTTTTTACATTAAAAAATCAGTCGTCATTCCCGCCCTCGAGGCGGGAAACTGCATCCGGATGGGGCGCTTTATCCTGAACAAGGTTCCCGGCTCTACGCCCGGGAATGACGTGTATTTACATCACAAAATCCGTTGTCATTCCCGGCCTTGAGCCGGGAACCCCGGTCAGGAACGGCCCCCCGCCCCCCGGCACTTGTCCGAGCAGTATTTCACCTCGTCCCAGACCTTTTCCCACTTCTTGCGCCAGGTGAACGGGCGGCCGCAGGCGGCGCAGGTCTTTTGCGGCAGGTTGGACTTCTTCACGCCACGGGGCATGCTCAGGCCTCGTCCCGGGGGGCGATCAGGAAGTGGCCGTGCAGGGCCGCGATGGGCGCGGAGCGGGTGTCCTGCCAGGCCTCCACCTGCACATTGGCGATGCGGCGCCCGGCCCGCTTGATCGTGGCCCGGGCGAAGGTGGCCTGGGGCCGGCCGCTGCGCAGGTATTCGATGGTGACGTCGATGGTCCGGGGCTGGCGGACGAGGCCCGTTGAAGCGGAAACCTGCGAGACCGACAGCTGGGCCACGGCGGTCATTTCCATGAAGGCGCCGATCACCCCCCCATGGATGGCCGGCAGGGTGGGATTGCCGATCAGGTGCTGGGAAAAGGGCAGGATGGCGGTCATCTCGTCCCCCGCCAGCTCCGCCCGGACGCCCAGATAGCGGGCGTAGGGAATGCGCTCCAGGATCTCCGCCAGCCGGGCGTTGAGGTCGACGGCCGCGGTCACGGGGTCACCGCCGGACCCAGGCCCTGGGCCTGCATCGCGCTCTGGGCGGTGTTCATGCCGCTGTTGGCGTCGAGCATGAAGGCCGCCTGGGCGGTGGCCACCGGGTCGGCGGGGTCGAGGTCATAGGCCTGGGCCCGGACGAAGGCCACCGAGCGGGTCAGCTTGTAGCAATGGGCCCGGCACAGGATGTCCAGCCCCGGCCCCGCCGGGCGCATGTAGTCGATCCGCAGGTCCAGGGTGGCGATGGCCTGGTAGCGCTCCAGCGCCGCCATCACCGACTGGCCGCAGGTGTGGTCGAGGAGGGCGGTGACCACCCCGCCGGCGATCACTCCGGTGTCGGGGTCGCCCACCAGGTCGGGGCGGAAGCGCACCTTGAGCACCGCCTCGGCGGGATCGATGGAGACCACCTCCATCCCGATGGCGGCGGCGTGGGGGGAGGCCAGCAGCACCTGGGGGGCCAGCTGGCGCATCATGTCGACGGGGCGAGTCATGGGCCCACCCTAAGGCGCCGCCCGGGCCGCCGTCGAGGCTTCCGCCGCCGCGACGCCGTATCCCCTTGAAGCGTACGGGTTTGAGAGCGATATATACCCCAGCGCCCACCCGGGCGTCTTGCAAAGGAACTTTCCGCCATGAGCGATTTCGATCGCCGTTTCGTGCGCCCCACCGCCGCCGCCGCAGACATGTCGGTGGATGCGGGCCTGCGCGCCTTCATGCTGGGCGTCTACAACAAGCTGGCGCTCGGCCTCGTCCTGTCCGGCGCCCTGGCCTACGCCTTCGCCTACACGCCGCTGGCGAACCTGTTCTACGTCATGTCCGGCGACCAGCCCGTGGGCCTCACCGCCATCGGCATGGGCATACGCTGGGCCCCGCTGGTCCTGATCCTCGGCGCCTCCTTCCTGATGCGCAACCCGACGCCGCAGAGCGCGGCGATGCTCTACTGGGGCATGGTCTCGCTGATCGGCGCCAGCCTGTCGGTGTGGTTCGTGATCTACAGCCTGGGCTCGGTGGCGCAGGTGTTCTTCATCACCGCCGCGGCCTTCGGCGCGCTCAGCCTGTTCGGCTACGCCACCAAGCGGGACCTGTCCGGCATGGGCTCGTTCCTGATCATGGGGCTGTTCGGCATCATCATCGCCTCGGTGGTGAACATGTTCATGCACTCCAGCATGATCAGCTTCATCGTCTCCATCCTGGGCGTGCTGATCTTCGCCGGCCTGACCGCCTATGACACCCAGCGTCTGAAGATGACCTACTACCAGCTGGGCGGGGACCAGGCGGCCATGGGCGTGGCCACCAGCTATGGCGCGCTCAGCCTCTATCTGGACTTCATCAACCTGTTCCAGTTCCTGATGGCCATCCTGGGCGGCAACCGCCGCTAGGACGCATCTGCGGACCGCGATCGGGGGCCGGAGGCGCACACGCCTCCGGCCCTTTTTCGTTTGCGCGGGGCGGTCTATAGGCAGGGCCTCGTTTCGCCGTTTCCAGAGAGCCCGCCATGACCCTCCGCCCCCGCCGCAGCGTCCTCTACATGCCGGCCTCCAACCAGAAGGCCATCGACAAGGCCCGCACCCTGCCGTGCGACGCGGTGATCCTGGACCTGGAGGATGCGGTGGCCCCCGACGCCAAGGACCTGGCCCGGGAGCAGGCGGTGGCTGCGGTGAAGGCCGGCGGCTTCGGCCGGCGGGAGGTGGTGATCCGCGTCAACGGGCTCGAGACCCCCTGGGGCGCCGCCGACCTCGCCGCAGCCGCCCTGGCCGGGCCGGACGCGGTGCTGGTTCCCAAGATCAACAATGGCGGGGACGTGGCCCGCTACAACAACCATCTCGACCGGGCCCCAGCCCACACCCGCCTGTGGGCCATGATCGAGACCGGCCGGGTGCTGTTCCATCTGGAGGGCGTGGCCCAGGCGGCGGAGACCTCCCGCCTGTCCGGCTGGGTGATGGGGACCAACGACCTGGTGAAGGAGACCGGCGCCCGGCTGACCCCCACGCGGGAGGCCCTGTGGGCGCCCCTGTCCCTCAGCGTGGCGGCGGCCAAGGCCTATGGGCTGATCATCCTCGACGGGGTGTTCAACGGGCTGGAGGACGCCGCCGGCTTCGAGGCCCAGTGCCGCCAGGGGCTGGAGTTCGGCTTTGACGGCAAGACCCTGATCCACCCCAACCAGGTGGAGACCGCCAACGCCGTGTTCGCCCCCACGGGGGACGAGGTGGCCTTCGCCCGGGCGGTGATCGCCGCCTTCGCCCTGCCGGAGAACGCCGCCAAGGGCGCCATCCGCGTGGACGGCAAGATGGCGGAGCGCCTGCATCTTGCGCAGGCGGAGAAGATCGTGGCCGTGGCGGAGGCGATCGGGGCGGCCTGACCCGTTCCGGGCGCCCGGAACGGGACATACCGCCGGAATGGGAGGATCGTGGCGTTGGAGGAGGGTCGGCCCGTCGCGGCGCGACCCCATCCTTGCCGCGGGGAGGTCCCGGTTGATCATGTCAGAGACGTCCGTCACCCCCGACAGCGATCCGTTTCCCCTGCGCCTGGTGCTGGCCACCGCCGTCTGCGTGCTCAGCCTGCCCTTCGCCGCCATGGCCGGGGTGATGGGGCTGATGACCTTCGACACCGGCGACGCGGTGGAGCAGATGACCGTGTTCAGCGTCGGCTCGTCCTGGCCGATCCTGTGCGTCCTGGGGCCGGTCGGGGCCTGGGGCGCCTATCTCTTGGGGGCGCGGCGGTTCACCTGGGCGTTCCTGATCTGGCCGCTGCTGTTCGACCTGGTGGGCGTCGCCCTGTTCCTGAAGTCCGCCCTCGACCTCTGAAGGTCACGACGCCAGGCTGGCATAGGCCTCGTTGGACCAGCGCTTGTGCACCCAGAACCATTCCAGCGGCCGGGCGCGGACCTGGGCCTCGACAAAGGCGTTGACCTTGGCCACCCCCGCCTCCAGGTCCGTCTCGCGGGCGCCGGTCTTTTCCAGCTCGATGGGCGGGTGCACGATCACTCGGAAGCGGGCCTTCGGCAGGCGCTCCACCGACATGGGCTGCAGCACCGCGCCGAAGCGCAGCGCCAGCCGCGTGGGCCCGGCGGCGGTGTGGGCCAGTTGGCCCATGAAGGGCGCCGCCACGCCGCCATTGAACTTCTGGTCGTTCATCAGGGCCACGGACTCGCCGCGCTTCATCGCCGCCAGCAGCTCGCGGCTGCCGTCCGACCCCTTGGGCGCGAACAGCTGCACGCCGTACTTCGCCCGGGCGTCGCGGATCAGCCTGTCCACATAGGGGTTGTTGGCGGCGCGATAGGTCATCTGGCAGGTGATCCCGGCGTCGACAATGGCGCAGGGCATGACCTCCCAGTTGGAGAAGTGGCCGGAGATGAAGACCACGGGCTTGCCGGACGTGCGGATCTCCTCCAGCCGCTCCGCCCCCACCATCTCCACCCGGCCGCGATGGGGCTGCAGCTCCTCCATGAAGGGCAGCTCGAAGGTGGACCGGCCCAGATTGTCCCACTGGGCCCTTGCGATCCGTTCCCGCTCCGCCTCCGACAGCTCGGGAAAGGCCAGGCGCAGGTTGCGCTGGACCACCTTGTGGGATCCGGTCAGCGGGCCGAGCCGGAGCGCCAGCCAGCCGCCGAGCGCCGAGGCGGTCTCGATGTCCATCAGGCGCAGGAGGGCGAAGACGGCCACATAGGCCGCCGCCTCGAGACGCCAGAGGAGGTCCTGCGCGAAAGAGGGCCTGGGGTGGGACATGGCCGTGGTTTAGGCGCCCTTGGCCCCCTATGCAAGGACCGGGGCGGCCTCCGCCGCCTCAGCCGATGGTGGCCCCGCCGTCGATCACCAGGGCCTGGCCGGTCATGAAGGCCGCCGCCGGGGAGGCCAGATAGACCGCCGCGCCGGCGATCTCGTCCGGCTCGCCGATCCGCCGCAGGGGAGAGCCGGAGGTGGCGCGCTTCAGCGTTTCGGGATTTTCCCAGAGCGCCCGGGCGAAGTCCGTGCGGATCAGACCCGGCGCGATGCAGTTCACCCGCACCCCGTGCGGGCCGAACTCCACCGCCAGGTTGCGGGCCAGCTGGAAGTCCGCGGCCTTGGAGACATTGTAGGCGCCGATCACCGGCGAGCCGCGCAGGCCGCCGATGGACGAGACGATGATGATCGAGCCGGACCTGCGCTCGATCATCTGCGGCGCGGCCATCTGGATCAGCCAGTGGTTGGCGATGACGTTGTTGGCCAGGATCTTGGTGAACTGGTCGTCGGAAATCCCCGACATGGGGCCGTAATAGGGGTTGGAGGCGGCGTTGCAGACCAGGGTCGTGACCTGGCCGAAGGCGGCCATGGCGGCGTCGTACAGGGCCTGCAGCTCGTCCTTGGAGGAGATGTTGGCCGGGACGGCGATGGCGGTTCCGGCGCCGTGGCGGCCGTTGATCTCGGCGGCCACGTCCTCGCAGGGGCCGGCCTTGCGGGACGAGATCACCACCTTCGCCCCCGCTTCGGCCATGCGCTCGGCGATGGCCTTGCCGATGCCCCGGGACGAGCCGGTGATGATGGCCACCTGGCCGCTGAGGTCGAACAGGGTCGAGGTCATGGGTCGTCTCCCGGAGCCGCTGGCGTCTCATGCGCCGTCCCCGGTCAATGACCCGTCCGACCGCCTGCGGTCAAGGGCGGCGGGGTCAGGCCTGGGTGCGGGCGGGCTCGTGGGCGAAGGCCGGATTGCGCCGCCACACGCCCCGGGTTCCGCCGGGGCTGAAGGCCGCCGACAGGGCCGGGGTCTCGGCCGCCCCCACCACCAGCACTCCGTCCGGCCGGCAGGCGGCGTCGAGGGAGTCCAGCACCCGGGCGTGGGCCTCGGGGGTCAGGCTGCTCAGCACATAGCGGCACAGGACCAGGTCGAACCGGCCCAGACCCGACAGGTCGTCCAGCAGGTTCAGCTCCTCCCACCGGATCATCTGGCGCAGGTCCGGACGGATGCGCCAGTTCTCGTCGATCTTGTCGAAATGGGCCAGCAGCCGGCGGATCGGCAGGCCCCGCTGGGCCTCGAAATGGGTGAACAGACCCGTCCGCGCCTTTTCCAGGGGGAAGGATCCGAAGTCCACGGCCACGATCTCCACCGCCGCGGGGGCGGCGAGGTCGGTGGCCAGCATGGCCAGGGAATAGGCCTCCTGCCCCGTGGCGCAGCCGGCGGACAGGATCCGCAGGGGCGCCGCGCCCCGGCGGGCGCGCAGGTCGGGCAGGATCACCTTGCCGATCTGCTCGAACACCGCCCGGTCGCGGAAGAAGCTGGTCTCCTGCATCAGGGTCGCCTCGACCACCGCCCGGGTCAGGACCGGATCCGGGACGCGGCGCAGCTGGTCCAGCAGGGCGGTGACGCCGGGCGCCTTTTCCCGGCGGGCCACCGGACCCAGCCGGGTCTCGATGAAGAAGGCCTTGTCGGCGCGGATCACCACGCCGGCGTGGCGGCGGACCAGTTCGGCCACGAACTCCAGGTCGGCGGGGGTCATATCAGGCCCACCGCTTCGAATTTCGAGGCGATGATGTCGCCGTCGAAGGGCTTCATGATGTATTCCGCCGCCCCGTGGTCCACGGCCAGGCGGATGCGCTCCGGCCGGGACTCGGCCGAGCAGAACACCACCACGGGCTTGTCGCCATTGGGCTCGGCCCGCAGCTGGCGCAGGAACTCCATCCCGTCCATCACCGGCATGGCCCAGTCCAGCAGGATGGCGTCGGGCATGGCCGCGCGGCAATAGGTCAGGGCCTCCAGGCCGTCGCCGGCCTCGACCCCCTCGAAATTCAGCTGCTCGACGATGCGGATGGCGACCTTGCGCATCACCCGACTGTCATCGACCACCAGACACGTCCGGACCTTGTTCATCTTCCCCCTCGGCGCTCCCGGTCAGGCGGCGGAGCGTGCGGCGCGCCGGACCGGGCGTGTCGACACGGTCCGCAACCTCGGCCGGAACGGCGGATGGGCCGGACGCCCCGCCAGCATCACCAGGCGCTGGCCCCCGTCGGCCAGGGTCTCCACCGCCACCGATCCCCCCAGGGCGGCGGCGGCCGCCTCCAGGGCGGCGAACTCCCCGGTGGTGTCGATCAGCATGGACTCCGCGGTCTCGTCCGCCAGGGCGCGGGTGAGGGCGTCAGCCACGCTGAAGGCGGCCTGCACCCGCACGCCCGCCGGCAGGGGCGCGGTCAGGCGGATCACGCCGGCGCCGGAGTCCGTGGCCGTCAGGGCCAGGCTGACCGTGTCGCCGGGCGCCCGGGCGAGGATGAATTCGGCCATGGTCATGGCGGCCTTGCGCCAGGGATCCAGCTGGTCCGCCGCGGCCAGCACGCCGCCCACGTCCAGGTCCAGGGTGAAGTCCTTGCCCGTGCGCGCGGCCAGGGCGCGGGTCAGCAGGGACAGGCCGCTGAAGGCGGTGGCCAGGGGCGCCCGCTCCCGCGGGGTGTTCAGGACCGCGCGGCGCAGCTCGGCGGCCACGGCGTCGGACGCGGGGTCGGCGAGGGCGTCGGCCACCAGGCGAAGGGTATGCGGGGTCAGCGGCGCGCCGGCGGCGTGGCGGGCGGCGCCGAGGTCGGCGGCGGCGCGGGCGGCGGGACGGGTCTCGCCGGCGGCGATCAGGGCTTCCAGGGCCTCGGCCAGGGGCTCGAGCGCCGTGGGCGCGGGGGCCAGCGACAGGGTCGCAAGGGCCCCTGCGGCGCGGGCATGGGCGCGCGCCGCGTCGAGCGCGACATTGACCTCATCCTGATCGGTTGCCGGTTCCTGCATCTGACCCACGCCTCCCATGTGCGGGGAGTATCGCGGCGGTCAGGTTAAGGGTCCGTAGCATTTCAAATGATGAACGCGGTTTTAGCCAACATTCGCGGCCCCTCATCCGTGGGGGTGCGTCCGGCGGCGAAAGGTGTTCAGCATCTCCACAAACAACGAGAAGCCCATGGCGAAATAGAGATAGCCCCGGGGGACGTGGAAGCCGGTGCCCTCGGCGATCAGGGCCATGCCGATCAGCAGGATGAAGGACAGGGCCAGCACCTTGGCGCTGGGCCGGCGCTCGATGAAGGCCGCCACGGGGGCGGCGGCGACCATCATCAACAGCGTCGCCACCACCACGGCGGCCACCATCACCGGGATCTGGCCGGACATGCCCACCGCGGTGATCACGCTGTCCAGGGAAAAGACGATGTTGATCACCCCGATCTCCAGAACCACGCCCCAGAAGCGGCTGCGCCGTGCGTCGCCCGCGGCCCTGGGGCCGGGCTGGCGGCGGGCGGGCTCCAGCTCGTCATGGATCTCGGTGGAGCTCTTGTAGAGCAGGAACAGCCCGCCCCCGGCCAGCACCGCGTCCTTCACGCTGAACGGGCCGTTGGGCAGGGTGAACAGCACCAGGTCCAGCCGGGTGATCCAGACGACGCCCAGCAGCATCAGCACTCGCAGGCCCATGGCCAGCCACAGACCCAGCTGGCGCCCGCGTCCGCGCTCCTTCGGCGGCAGGGTGTCGGCGGCCAGGGCCACGAACACGATGTTGTCCACCCCCAGCACCACCTCGAGGAAGGTCAGGGCCAGGAAGGACACCAGGGTGTCCAGGGTGATCAGAGACGACAGGTCGGGCACGGCGGTCTCCAGTCGGCGGTCACAGGAAACTGTAGGGGTCGACGTCGAGGGTCAAGCGGAGGGCGCCGGGAACCTTCACCCGGGCCCGCCAGGCGCTCAGATACCCCTGCAGGTCGATATTGCGGTCGGCCCGGACCAGGAAGCGCTTGCGTCGCCGCCCGCGGATCAGGGCCTGGGGGGCGTCGGCGGGGCCATAGACCTCCACCCCGTCGGCATTGGGGGCCGCGGCGGCCAGGGCGCGGACAAAGGTCTCCAGTGCGCCCGCATCCTCCCCCGAGGCGATCAGCGCCGCCAGCCGGCCGAAGGGGGGCAGGCCGCTCAGGCGCCGCTGGTCCAGCTCCGCGGCAGTGAAGGCGTCCCGGTCCTGGTCGCGCAGGGCCTGCATCACCGCATGTTCCGGGGCGTAGGTCTGCACGAGGGCCCGCCCCGGCCGATCCGCCCGCCCGGCGCGGCCGGCGGCCTGGGCCAGCAGCTGAAACGTCCGCTCCGCCGCCCGCAGGTCTCCGCCCCGCAGGCCGAGATCGGCGTCCACCACCCCCACCAGGGTCAGGTTGGGGAAGTTGTGCCCCTTGGCCGCGGCCTGGGTGGCGACCATGATGTCGATCTCGCCTGCCGCCATGCGGTTGACCATGGCCCGGGCCTGGTCCGGGTCGGGGGTGGTGTCGGAGGAGAAGACGGCGATCCGCGCCTCGGGGAACAGGCTTTTCGCCTCCTCCTCCAGCCGCTCCACCCCCGGACCCACGGGGACGAGGCTGTCCTTGGCGTTGCAGTGGGGGCAGCGGTCGGGCCGGGGCATGGAAAAGCCGGTCAGGTGGCAGACCAGCCGGTTGGAATAGCGGTGCTCCACCAGCCAGCTGTCCGTGTCCGGGGCGGTCAGCTTCTCGCCGCAGGCCCGGCAGAGCACCAGGGGCGCATAGCCCCGGCGGTTGAGGAACAACAGGGTCTGCTCCCCCCGCTGATAGGTCTCGGCCATGGCCGTCACCAGGGGGCGGGACAGCCATTTGCCGCTGTCCGGGGTGTCGACCCGCAGGTCGATCAGGGTGATGTCGGGCAGGGTGGCGACCCCGTGGCGCTGCGCCAGGCGCAGCCAGCGATAGCGGCCGCTCTCGGCGTTCCACAGGCTTTCCAGGGACGGGGTGGCCGACGCCAGCACCACGAGGGCGCCCTCCAGCTTGGCGCGGGCCACGGCCATGTCCCGGGCCTGGTAGATGAAGCCGTCCTCCTGCTTGTAGGAGCCGTCATGCTCCTCGTCGACGACGATCAGGGCCAGCTTGCGGTACGGCAGGAACAGGGCCGAGCGGGCGCCCACCACGATGCGGCAGTCCCCGGCGGCCACCGCCTCCCACAGCTGGCGCCGGGCGGGACCGGCGACGCCGGAGTGCCACTCCCCGGGGGGCGCGCGGAACCGGGCCTCCACGCGTTTCAGCACGGCCTGGGTCAGGGCGATCTCCGGCAGCAGGATCAGCACCTGGGCGTCGGGATCGCGGGCGAGCGCGGCGGCGGCGGCCTCCAGATAGACCTCGGTCTTGCCCGAGCCCGTGACCCCGTCCAGCAGGGCGGCCTGAAAGCCTTGCCCCACGAAGGATTTCAGCACGTCGGCGGCGGCCGACTGGCTGGGGTTCAGCACATGGGCGGGGTTGGCGGACGGGTCGGGAACGCCGAAGGGCAACGGCGCGGGCTGCTCCGCCACGATCAGCGCGCCATCGTCCACCAGCCCCTTCACCACGCCGGAGGACACCCCGGCCCGGCGGGCCAGTTCGGCGGCGGGCAGGGGCGCCGCGGCGGCGTCCAGCACAAGGCGGCGGGCGGGGGTCATCCGCTCCGGCGGCTGTCCTGACGCCACGACGCAGCGGATCGGCTTGGGTCGCGGATGGCGCAGGCCGCGGAGCGCCATGGCCAGGGCCTCCCCCGGGGGCTGGCAGGCATAGCGGGACGCCCACTGGATGAAGGCGAGAGATCCGGGCGGCAGGGGCGGGGCGTCCAGGGCCTCGACCAGGGGCTTGAGGGGGCGGTTGTACCCCGTGGCGTCCTGCACCTGCAGCACCACGCCGCGGATCTGGCGGGGCCCCAGCGGCGCCACCACCTGATCCCCCGGCGACAGGGGCGCCCAGCCCTCCGGCACGGCGTAGTCGAACGCCTCTGGCAGCGGCAGGGGCAGCAGAATCTGGGCGCGCAGGGGCATCCGCCGACCTTAGGTCCCGGAGAGGGGAATGCGAAGCCGCTTTGCCGTCAGACGGCGGATCAGAGGTCCAGCACGAGGCGCTGGGGATCCTCGATATGGTCCTTCACCGAGACCAGGAAGGTCACCGCCTCCTTGCCGTCGATCACCCGGTGGTCATAGGACAGCGCCAGGTACATCATCGGCCGGATCACCACCTGGCCCTTGATGGCCATGGGGCGGTCCTGGATCTTGTGCATGCCCAGGATGCCCGACTGCGGCGCGTTCAGGATCGGCGTGGACATGAGCGAGCCATAGACCCCGCCGTTGGAGATGGTGAAGGTGCCGCCCTGCAGCTGGTCCAGGCTCAGCGTCCCGTCCCGGGCCTGCTTGCCGAGCGCGCCGATGCCCTTCTCGATCCCGGCGAGGTTCAGGGCGTCCGCATCCCGCAGCACGGGCACGACGAGGCCCTTCTCCGTGCCCACGGCGACGCCGATGTCGTAGTGGTTCTTGTAGATCAGGTCCTGGCCGTCGATCTCGGCGTTCACCGCCGGGACTTCCTTCAGGGCGGCGATCACGGCCTTCACGAAGAAGCTCATGAAGCCCAGCTTCACCCCGTGGCGCTGCTCGAAGGCGGCCTTGTAGTCGTTGCGGAGCGCCATGACCGTGGACATGTCCACCTCGTTGAAGGTGGTCAGCATGGCCGCGGTGTTCTGGGCGTCCTTCAGGCGCCGGGCGATGGTCTGGCGCAGGCGGGTCATGCGCACGCGCTCTTCCCGGGCGCCCACCGGACGGGGCGCTGAGACCGGCGCCGGGGCCGGGGCCAGGGCGGCGGCTGCGGCCACCGGGCTGGGTGCGGGGGTCGGCGCCGGGGCCGAAGCGGCGCCCGCCACGGCGGCCAGGGCGTCGCCCTTGGTGATGCGGCCGTCGCGGCCGGTGCCGGGGATGGAGGCGGCGCTGACGCCGGACTCGGTGACGATGCGCTGCACCGACGGGGACAGGGGCAGGGCGTCTGCGGCGGGGGCGGGGGCGGCGACCGGCGCGGGAGCGGGCGCCGGCGCTGAGACGGCGGCGCCGGCGTCGGCGACGATCCGGGCGATGATCTGGCCGGGCGCCACGGTGGTTCCCCCCGGGCTGAGGATCTGGGCGATGACGCCGGTGGTGGGCGAGGTGACCTCCAGGGCCACCTTGTCCGTCTCGATCTCCACCAGGAGCTCGTCCTTGGCGACCCGGTCGCCGGCCTTCTTGGTCCACTGGCCCAGCGTCCCTTCCGACACGCTTTCACCCATCACCGGGGTGGTCACGTCCACCGGACCGCCCGAAGCTGCGGGCGCCGGAGCCGGAGCCGGAGCCGGAGCCGGAGTGGGAGCAGCGGCGGCCGGAGCCGCAGCAGGGCGCCGCCACGGCCGGGG
>CAINOV010000266.1 GCA_903851655.1 uncultured Caulobacterales bacterium | reverse complement strand
CTGGCCGAGGAAGGCGTCGAGGGCCTCCCCCGCCTCCGGACCCAGCCGGGTGACGAAGCGCTGGCGCAGCGACCGGCCCTTGTGATCGGCCAGGCACAGGAGCCGGGCGAAGAACTCGAAGGGCGGGACCGACTGGCCCAGGTCCCGGGCCAGGGCCAGCAGCGCCGCCGCCCGGGTCCAGGCCGGCCGCTCCCCGCCGCGGGCCATCAGGGCGGCGGACAGGCTTTCCCGCCGTCCCGCCGCCAGGTCGAACAGGTCGTCCTCCGACAGGTCGCACAGGGGGCTGCGCAGCACCTCGGCCACGGTCAGGTCGTCCCAGGGATAGAGGGCGTAGCGGGCGAGCGAGGTCAGGTCCTGGAACACCAGGTGCTCCGACAGCTTCAACCGGTCGGCGCCGGCCACGGGCACGCCCCGGCGCTTCAGCTCCCGCAGGGTCTCCTCGAACAGGGGGCCGCGCTTGCGCACCAGGATCAGGATGTCGCCATAGTCCACCGGCCGCTCGCCGGTACGGTCCTTCACCCGGTCCCCGCGGCGGACCATGGCCTCGCACTCCACGGCGATCCGCTCCGCCAGGGTGCGCCAGGCGCCGGTGGTGTGGGCGGCGTCCACCGGGTCCCAGGCGTCCTGCGGCTCCGGCGCGGTCTCCACCACCGGCGGCCAGTAGTCGACGCAGCCGGGGTCGTTCGCCCGCTGAGCCACGTGGCGCACCGCCTCCCCGTCCGAGCCGGCGCCCAGGTGCGGGGCCAGCTGGCCGGCCCGGTCCGAGCCGCGGAACACCGTGTCGACGAACGCCAGCACCTGCGGCGTGGACCGCCAGGAGGTGGTCAGCTGGATGCTCTCGAAGCTCCGCCCCGCCCCCTCCGCCAGGGTCTGGACCCGCTGGCTCTGGGCCAGCAGCAGGTGCGGCGCGGCGCCCTGGAACGAGAAGATCGACTGCTTCTCGTCGCCGACGATGAACACGGTGCGCTGCAGCCGGCGGTCGCGGCCGTCCTCGCCGGCGAAGAATTCCGCCACCAGGGCGGTCATGATCGACCACTGCTCGGGGCTGGTGTCCTGGGCCTCGTCGATCAGGATGTGCTCCACCCCGCCGTCCAGCTTGAACAGCACCCAGGCCGCGGAGGGGCGGTCGGACAGGAGCGCGCTGGCCTTGACGATCAGGTCGCCGAAATCCAGCGCCCCGGCGCCCGTCTTGGCCGCGTCATAGGCGAGGGCGTAGAAGCCCCCCAGCAGCAGCACGTCCAGGGTCTCCGCCGCCAGCCGCGCGGCGCGCAGGCGCTCCCGCACCTCGGTCAGGCGGGCCTGTTCCTGCTCGATCCAGTCCCGCACCCAGGGCGCGACGGCCTTGGTGGGAAAGTTCGCCCGGCGGGGCTCGCCCTCCTGGGTGAAGAACAGGCCGAAGACCGCGTCCGCGTCGGCCTGTCCGGCCCGCGCCGCCTCCAGGATGGCCTGCAGCTTCAGGCCGTTGGGCCGGTCGGTCTTGTCCGAGCCCAGCGCCATCGCCGCCGCCGCCCGGCCATAGGCGGCCACGTCCAGGGCCGGTTCGGACAGGCCCGCCGCCAGCACCGCCTCCGGCGTCGTCCAGGCGGGAAGGCCGAGGCTTTCGGCGATGCGGCTGGCCAGGTCCCCCTCCGCCTCGGCGAAGTAGCGGGCGATGGCCTCGCGGTTCTGGGCCAGCTGGGCGAACAGGGCCTCGAAGGCGGAATAGTCCAGCTTCACCGACAGCCGGGCATAGGCCTCGCCGAGGGCCGTGGCGGGATCGGCCTCCTGCGCCAGCCGGTCCCGGGCGCGGCGGGTCACCTCCGCCTGGGCCGCGTCGTCCAGCACGGCGAAGCCCGGCGTCACCCCCGCCTCCAGGGGGAACTGGCGCAGCAGCTTCTCGCAGAAGCCGTGCAGGGTCTGGATCTTCAGTCCGCCGGGGGTCTCCAGCGCAAGCGCGAACAGCCGCCGGGCGGCGGACAGGCGGGACTCGTCATACTCGGCGGCGGGGCGGCCCTCCAGCTCGACCAGGGCGGCCGTCAGCACGTCGTCCCGGGCGATGGCGAAGGCGCCCAAGGTCTGGAACAGGCGGCGCTGCATCTCCGACGCGGCGGCCTTGGTGAAGGTGACGCACAGGATGGTCTCGGGCTTCGCCCCCTGCAGCAGCAGGCGCGCCACCCGGTCCACCAGGGTCTTGGTCTTGCCGGAGCCGGCATTGGCGCTGACGGCGGCGGAGCGGGCCGGGTCGGCGGCGGTCTTCTGCGGATCGATCAGGAGGCTCATTCGTCCCCTCCGTCCACGGCGCCCGAGGCCCATTCCTGCCGCCGCGCCAGGTGGTCGTAATCGCTGGGGCTGGACAGGAATTTCACGGCGAGGCGGGACACATAGGGCTGTTTCGGATCGTCGAACCGGGCGATCCAGCGGTCGAGGCCCTCCACGGCGGCGTCCGCCATCTCGTCCTCGCGCCCTGCGCCGATGCTGCGGGTCTCGCCCCCGTCCCCCCGGCCGGTGAGGCGCACATAGGTCAGGGCGCCGATCTTCGCCGGGCCGATCGGCTCATAGCCCCCGGCGCGGACAATGGCGGCGGTCAGGGTCAGCTGGGGGGAGAAGCCGGCCTCCACCTCCTTCTCGCTGGGGGGCGCGCCGGTCTTGAAGTCCAGCACGTTCACCCGGTCGCCCACGACCTCCAGCCGGTCGGCCTTGGCGGTGACGCGGAAGGGACCGGCGGGGCCCGGGCGGACCATCTCGCCGGTCTCCTCCATCACCAGGGTCACCGGACCGGCGCGGCGGCCGCGCTCGAACTCGGCCATCCAGGCGCCGGTCCGGGCGGCGAGCGCCGCCTCGCGCACCAGGTCGGTGTCGGTGGCCCCGGCCTGCGACACCTCCGCCAGATAGGCCCGGGCGAAGACGGCGGCGGGGTCCTCCCCCGGCGTCGGCCAGGCCCGGGCGAAGCGTTCCGCCGCCGCGTGGATGGCGCTGCCCCGGGTGCGGTTGTCGAAGGGCTTGGCCGGCCGGTCCATGGGCCTCAGGTTCAGGATCCGCCGGGCGTAGACGGCGTAGGGGTCGCGGACCCAGGTCTCCACCGCCGTCACCGGCAGTTGCCGCGGCCGGGCGGCCAGGGGCGGGGTCGGGGCGGGTCGGGCGGCCTGGGCGAGGGCGGGGGGCGCGGGCCAGATCCGCTCGTCCAGCCGCCGGCGCCAGCCGCGCAGGGCCTCGCCCCCGTCGATCTCGACTCCGGCGCCCCGGGCCAGGGTCTCCAGCCGCCACAGCCAGCGGGAGCGGACGGCGGGCTGGCCGTCTCTCCGGGCGCTGGCGATCAGCAGCACGTCCGGCGCGCAGGCGGCCTGGGCGAAGTCGTGGGCGGCGAGGCCGATGCGCCGCTCCGGCGGCGGCAGGCCCAGGGCCGTGCGCATGGACCGGGACAGGAACGGGTCGAGGCGCGGGGACTGGGGCCAGACGCCCTCCTCGAGACCCGCCAGGATCAGCCGGTCGGCGCGGACCAGCCGGGCCTCCATGGCCCCCAGGATCCGCAGCCGCGGATGGCTGGCCCCGCCGGTGCGGACGGTCTCGTCCCCCACCAGCCGCTCCACCAGACCGGCGAAGGCGGCAGCGTCGCAAGGCGGCAGGGGCTCGGCCTCGCGCAGCACGCCGGCGATCAGGCTGGCGGCGCTCTCGCCCCCCGGTCCGGCCCACAGGTCGCCGGGGGAGCCCCGGTCGTCGATGGCGAGCTTTTCCATGGCCTGGGCCACGGCGCGCATGGCGTCGGGCGCCCGAGCGGGGCCGCCGGCGAAGGCCCCGGCGGCCAGGGCGACGCAGTCCAGCAGCCGGCCCGCGGCCTCCTGCGCGTCGGGATGGTCCTTCAGCCGGGCCAGCAGCATGTCCCGGTCCCGGGGGGCCACGCCGCGCAGGCCCAGCCGCTCGATGGTCCGCGCCCGGCCGGCGAGCGCGAGCGGCGCATAGCCCAGCCGGGTGAAGCGGTGCTTCAGCAAGGCCAGCAGCAGGACCGGGTCCATGGGCCGGGCCGCCGCCCGGGCCATCAGCCCCAGCAGCACGCCCACCGGCAGCCCCCCCAGTCCCTGTCCGGCGGAGCTGTCCGCCTCGATCCCCCAGCGGGTCAGGGCGGCGGACACCCGCCGGGCCAGCACCGCGTCCGGCGTCACCAGGGCGGCGGTGGCGCCGGGGGTCTCCAGGGTCTCCCGCAGGGCCAGGGCGGCGAGGTCGGCGGCCTCCAGCTCGTCCCGGGCGTTGATCAGGCTAAGGCCGTGCAGCCCCTCCGCCACGGGGTTGACCCCGGTGGGGCGGCCCTCCTCCAGCATCCGGTCGATCTGGACCAGCCAGTCATTGGTCACCTCCGCCGGGCGCAGGGCCTCGTTGATCACCCGGCGGCGGGAGCGGCCGGTGACGGCCTGCGCCGGCGTCTCCGGATTCGGCCAGGCCTGGACGTCCCCCCGGGTGATCCCGGCCCGGGCCAGCAGGCGCTTCAGGGCGCCCTGGGGGTGGGCGTCGCGGACCTCCTCCCAGGCCTTGTCCTCCAGCTCCTGGTCCAGGCCCGGCAGCACCACGGCCCCCTGCGGCGCATTGGCGATCACCTTCAGCAGCTCCGCCGTGGCCGGCGCCGTGCCGGTGGAGCCGGCGGCGATCAGGGCCCGGGGGGGCGGATTGTGCGTCCACTGCTCCGCCAGCACCCGCAGCAGCCGCGTGCGGCGGACATTCACGTCCACCAGGCCGAGCGCCTCCAGCCTCTTGGGCCACAGCTCCGTGGCGATGGACAGGAACCGGACGGAGCGGATCCAGTGCTGGGCCAGGTCCCCTTCCACCAGTCCGGGCAGGGCGGACAGGTCGCCTACCTCCTCGATCTGCACGGAGTCGAGGAAGGCGCCGAGGCTGTCGGCCAGGTCGAGGGCGTCCCGGGCGTCCACCCCGTCCCGCTCCAGCAGGTGGGCGTGGTCGCAGATCAGCCGGGCCAGCTCGAACCGGCGGCGCAGCGCGCTGACCGCAGGCGGCAGGTCCACGGCCAGGTCGCCGGGCTCGAAGGGCGGCTCGCCCTCGTCCAGATCGCCCAGCGCGCGGATCTGCGGCAACAGGGTCGCGCGGCCCTCGGCGGCGCGGACGAAGGCCTCCGTCAGCGACCGCATGCCCCGGCGGGTGGGGGTCAGCACGATGGCGTCGGACAGGGCTTCCGGCCCGATGGGGGACAGGATCTCCACCAATCCCCGGGCCAGGTCGTCGACGAACGGCCGGTGGGCGGGGATGTTGAACCAGCGGGGACGGGGACGGCCGAACACCCGGGCGAAGGCCGGCTCGGCGAAGGGCAGGTCCCCGGAGGCGGTGTCCGTCCCGCGGGTCACTGGCGCAGCCGCGCCTCGGCGGCGTCCCTCGCGGCGGGGTCGCCCACATGCATCCACTGGCCCTCCAGCACCCGGCCGTACAGCCGGCCCGCCCGGGCCATCTCGCCCCAGATGTGCGGCATCAGGCTGAACCGGTCCTCCGGGTGGGCGTAGATCGGATCGGGACGGGTGGCGTGGACTCCGATATAGGCCCAGGGCGCCGTGGCCGCGCCGGAGCCGTGCCGCGGGCTCAGCCGGCCGTCGGCGTCCATGAAGAAGTCGCCGGGGCCGTCAAAGCCCATGGCGCTGCCCGTGGGGGTGAGCAGCAGCAGGGCGTCCATCCGCGCGGGGTCGAAGCTCGCCCGCAGGTCCGCCACCGCCGGGCGGCCGGTCTCGATCCAGACGCTGTCGATATTGGCCACCAGGATCGGCGCGTCCCCCAGCAGGGAATGGGCGTGGCGGATGCCCCCGCCGGTCTCCAGCGCCGCCGTGCGCTCGTCGGAAAAATCCAGGGCCGGGCCGTCGGTGCGGGCGCGCAGGTGGGCTTCCAGCCGGTCGGCGAAGGCGTGCAGGTTCACCACCGCCCGGGTGACGCCCCCGGCCGCCAGCCGGTCCAGCATGTGGTCGACCAGGGCCTTGCCCCCCACCTCCACCAGGGCCTTGGGCCGGTCGTCGGTGAGGGGGCGCATGCGCGTGCCCAGTCCGGCCGCCAGCACCATCGCCGTGGAGAGGGGCGCGCTCATCCCCGGGCCTCCGGCGGGACGTTCCGGGCGAACCAGGCGCGCAGGGCCTCCAGCCCCGGCTGGGCCAGGTTGAACTGCAGCGCCGCCCAGGTCCTGGGCATGAAGTCGCGATAGCGGGGCTTGCCGAAGCCCGCCACCTGCCGGGCGAAGATGAACAGGATCCGCGCCGCGTTCAGCGCCGCCAGGCCGTGATAGTCCCGCCGGAAGGTCTCCCGGTCCAGCGCCGGCCGCTGGTCGAGATAGCGCTCCAGCATGACCGCCGCCAGGTCCGGGGCCACGTCCCGGCGGGCGTCCTGCAGCAGGTGCAGCAGGTCCCAGGCGGCGTGGGCCTTCACCGCGTCCTGGAAGTCCAGCAGGCCGACCCGGGCCAGGCCCTCGCGCTGCGGCAGCCAGAGCAGGTTCTCCGCATGGTAGTCCCGGTGGGCGAAGACCCCCTCCGGCCCCATGGCCGCCCGGTGGCCGGCGGCGCGGACGGGGGCCCAGAGCGCGGTCCACTCCGCCTGGGCGTCGGCGGAAAAGGCCGGCAGGCCCGCATATTTCGGCCACCACTCCAGGAACAGGTCGCAGCCGGTCTGCAGGGCAAGGTCGTCATAGGGCAGCAGGGGCCACCGGCCGCGGTCCTGTCCGCAGGTCCAGTCCAGCCACACGGGGGGCGCCTCGGACTGCAGGCGGACCAGCACGTCCACGGCGTCGGCATAGAGGGGGGCGGCGGGCTCCCCGTCCGCGATCCTGCGGGCGAACAGGTCGTCCCCCAGGTCCTCGATCACGGCGAAGCCGCGACCCACGTCCAGCGCCTCCACCTGCGGCGCGGACAGGCCCCGGGCGCGGAGAAAGGCGGCGGCGGCGGCGAAGGCGTCCACCCGCCCGGCGGCCAGGCGGGCCAGGGCGTTGTAGCCCATGGCCCGGCGCTGGTCCTCGGAGGTGTCGGGGCCGGCCGGCTCGCTCTCCGCGGCGGGGGGCGCGTCCATCAGGATGCGGGTGGCGCCGGAGGGCAGGGTCAGGCGCTCATAGCTGCGGGTGGAGGCGTCGCCGGACATCCTGGCGCGCACGGCGTCGCCGAGGCCCGCGCCGGCCAGGAAATCCCGGCGCAACGCCTCCCGCCGCTCCTGTTCCGGGACGTCAGTCGTCATGGTCCAATCCTTCCATGCGCGCGGCCCAGCTTCCGTGGCCTTCGAGGGTGACGCGGCGGGGCGCATCCTCTGCATCGACCTGCTCCGCATCCGGCGCCAGCGTCAAGCGCAGCCGGTCCGGCGGCAGCCGGTTCCCCAGCCGTTCCGGCCATTCCACCAGCACCGCGCCCACGTCCAGGGCCTCGTCCAGGCCGAGCTCCTCCACCTCGTCGGGATCACCGAGGCGATAGAGGTCGAAATGCGCCAGCTCCAGCCCGCTGGCCGTCTCGTAGGCCTGCACCAGGGTGAAGGTCGGGCTGGGAACCTCCTCGTCCGGCGAGGTCAGAGCGCGGATCAGGGCCCGGGCCAGGGTCGACTTGCCCGCGCCCAGGGGGCCGCTGAGCAGGACTGCGTCTCCCCGCCGCAGCCGCGCGCCCAGGCGCCGCGCCAGGGCCGCCGTTGCGGCCGCGTCTGGAAGGCGCCAATGCAGGGTTTGCGGACCGGTGCTCATGGACGAAGGCTTTTCCATGGGTTATCGCGGCAGGCAAGTGCGCGAGATCAAGGATCGCGTCCGCCGGTCCCGTTCAGACTGGCGCGCCAATGTCGCTTGATTGAAAGTGACGCTGGCGTCATAAATTCTCCGGGTCCACCGGAGGCGGGGATGGAGGAGGGGTGTCCGTGACGGGCGATCCAGAAGTGATGTCGACGGACGCGCCGGACCTGACGGGCCGGGTGGTCATTGTCGGCGCTGGCCATGCGGGCGGGACCGTTGCGGCGCTGCTGCGGCAGTATGGCTGGACCGGCCGCATCACCCTGATCGGCGAGGAGCCGCTCCCCCCCTACCAGCGGCCGCCCCTGTCCAAGGCCTGGCTGAAGGGCGAGGCCGACGGGGACAGCCTGGCGCTGCGTCCCCCCAGTTTCTACACCGAGCAGTCCATCACGCTGCGGCTGTCCACGGGCGTGGCGGGGATCAATGTCGCCGCGCGGATGGTCACCCTGGACAGCGGCGAGGCCGTGGCCTGGGATCACCTGATCCTCGCCGTGGGCGCCGCGGCGCGGAAGCTGTCCGCGCCTGGAGCCGAACTGGACGGCGTGCTGGAACTCCGCACGGCGGCGGACGCGGAACAGCTGAAGCGGGCGCTGGGCCCCGGCAAGCGGCTGGCGGTGATCGGCGGCGGCTATGTGGGTCTCGAGGCCGCGGCCTCGGCCCGCGCCCTGGGCGCCGAGGCGGTGGTGATCGAGCGGGAGCCCCGGGTGCTGGCCCGGGTGGCCTGTCCGGAGCTGTCGGGCTTCTTCCAGGCGTATCACGCGGCCCAGGGCGTGGGCTTCGAGGTGAACGCCCAGGTGCTGGGCTTTGCCGGCGACCACGGCCGGGTCACCGGCGTGCTGCTGGGGGACGGGCGGACCCTGCCCTGCGACGCGGCCCTGGTGGGCATCGGCGCCCTGCCGCACGAGAGCCTCGCCCGGCTGGCGGGCTGCGCCTGCAACCATGGCATCGTGGTGGACGAGGCCGCCCGCACCTCGGTCCCGGGAATCTACGCCATCGGCGACTGCACCCAGCGGCCGCTGCCCCTCTACGGCCTCAGCGGCCGGCTGGAGAGCGTGCCCAATGCGCTGGAGCAGGCCAAACAGGCGGCGGCCCATCTCTGCGGCCGCCCCGCGCCGGCGCCGGAGACCCCGTGGTTCTGGTCGGACCAGTATGATCTGAAGCTGCAGATCGCCGGCCTGCCCTATCACGCCGTCACCCGGGTGATCCGCGGCGATCCCGCCCAGGCGAAGTTCGCCGTGTTCCATCTGGACGCCGACAATCGCGTCCAGGCGGTGGAGGCCGTCAATGCGCCGCCGGAATTCATGGCCGGTCGCCAGCTGGTCGGGAACAGAAAACCGGTTGCACCGGAAAAACTAAGAGATATGTCGGTATCAATGAAGGAGGTCGCGGCCTAATCCCCGCGAGAGACAACGGAACCCATGGCCAAGATCATCTTTATCGAACATTCCGGAACGACCCACGAGGTCGAGGCGAAGTCCGGGCTTTCCGTGATGGAAGCCGCCGTGAAGAACAATGTCCCCGGCATTGACGCGGACTGCGGCGGGGCCTGCGCCTGCGCCACCTGCCACGTCTATGTGGACGCGGCCTGGCTGGACAAGACGGGCAAGCCCTCGGCCATGGAGGAGAGCATGCTCGACTTCGCCGAGAACGTGGAGAGCAACTCCCGCCTGTCCTGCCAGATCAAGGTGTCCGACGCCCTGGACGGCCTGACCGTGCGCCTGCCGGAAAGCCAGCACTAGGGGACTCGCCGGTCCGGACGGGGGTTCCCGGGTCTTCGCCCGGGAATGACGACTGTTTTATTGAAGACATGTTTCAAGTCGTCATTCCCGGCCTTGAGCCGGGAACCTCCCACCGGCGAAGGCGCTACTTCTTCATCAGGGTGGTGATGATCCGCGCCGAGGAGGGCCGGCCGGCGAAGCCCTTGTCCGGGCTGACGGTGATGGTCACCACGGTCCCGGAATTCCTGGCCTGGGCCTCTCGACCCGTCTGGAACTGCACCCGCGCCACGTGGCTGACCACGGTGCGCCCCACCGGGCCGCGGCCGGCGAGACGGGTGAAGGCCTCCGCCGTCACGGTGGCGGCGTCGGCCAGGACGGCGCTGGAGGCGGCCGTGGTGTCCTTGGGCGACAGGTCCGGCGCCTCGAACACGATCAGGTGCTGGGCGGCCCGGCTGGCCCGGATGCTGGACTGGACAAAGGTCTGGAACACGCCATTGGCGCCCGCGACGGGTTGCGGGCGCAGCGTCGGGCCGTCTCCGGCATAGGCCGCCGGCGCGCCGCCGGGACGCTCGGAGGTGAACAGGGTCAGTCCCCCCAGCCGCGTGGCGCGCAGCACCTCCTCGCCAGCGTCGTCCTTGTAGATGATGTCCCCGCGGGGGCCGGCCACAGGCTTCAGCACCCAGACCTCCGGACTGTCGCCAAAGCGCAGCAGAAGGGCGCCGACGCCCCCCCGATCGACGAAGAAGGTCTCCCCCTCGGAGGGAACATAGCGGCCGGGGTTCAGGCCGGCGAACTCCTGCCGGTGGGGAAACAGGAAGTCCTTCAGGCTGGGAGTCTGGGCCGCGACGCCTGACGCCCCGACGCAACCGGCCACGACAAGCGCGACCGGAGCGGCCAGGCTCAGCCAACCGGTGACCCGCGAGCGACGCGGGCTGACGTCCCAACTACCCATGAACAGCAGTTGACCTGCGATCAGGGCGCATTTTGGGCGAGGACGCGCCAATTGATTGAGGACACGACCGAATCCCGGAGGGCTGTGGCGATCTAGCTGGTGAAGTACTGGCCGCCATTGGCGGTGATGGTGGCGCCGGTGATGAAGCTGGAATCGTCCCGGGCCAGGAAGGCGACGCAGGCGGCGATCTCGTCCGCATGGCCGAGGCGTCCCACCGGAATGCCGGCGATGATCTTGGCCAGCGCCGCTTCCGGCACGGCGGCCACCATCTCGGTGTCGATATAGCCGGGCGCCACGGCGTTGACCGTGATGCCCTTGGCGGCGGTTTCCTGGGCGAGCGCCTTGGTGAAGCCGATCACGCCGGCCTTGGCCGCCGAGTAGTTGGTCTGGCCCATCTGGCCCTTCTGGCCGTTGATGGAGCTGATGTTGATGATCCGGCCGAAGCCCCGCTCCCGCATGCCGTCGATGACCTGTCGGCTGAGATTGAAGATCGAGGCCAGATTGACGAAGATCACCTCGTTCCACTGCTCCTTGGACATCTTGTGCAGCATGGCGTCCCGGGTGATGCCGGCGTTGTTCACCAGGATCTCCACGGGGCCGAGCTTGGCCTCCACCTCCTTCACGGCGCGGACGCAGTCGTCGAAGTCGCCGACATTGCCCTTGACGATCTCCACCCCCAGCTCCTTGGCGCAGGCCGCGGCGGCGGCGTCGTTGCCCGCATAGCCGGCGCAGACCCGGTAGCCGTCGGCGGTGAGCCGCGCCGAGATGGCCTTGCCGATTCCACGGGTTCCGCCCGTCACCAGTGCGACACGTCCGGTCATCTCAGTCTCCCTATGATTTTTCTGGCCCGCAGGCGCTTGACGGTTCTTGTCAGTTGGGTGGGCGGTCTAGCGCTCGACGCAGAGGGCCACGCCCATGCCGCCGCCGACGCACAGGGTGGCGGCGCCCTTCTTCGCGTCGGACTTGATCATCTCGTGGATCAGGGTGGTCAGGATCCGCGCGCCGGAGGCCCCGATGGGATGGCCGATGGCGATGGCGCCGCCGTTCACGTTCACCTTGGCCGGGTCGAGGCCCAGTTCGCGCACCACGCAGAGGGACTGGGCGGCGAAGGCCTCATTGGACTCCACCAGATCCAGGTCGGCCACGGACCAGCCGGCCTTTTCCAGGGCCTTGCGCATGGCCGGGATCGGGCCGGTGCCCATGATCTCGGGCGGCACGCCCGCGTTCGCCCAGGAGGCGATGCGCACCAGGGGGGTCAGGCCCCGGGCCTTGGCCTCCGCCGCGCTCATCACCACCAGGGCGGCGGCGCCGTCGTTCAGGCCCGACGCGTTCGCCGCGGTGACGCTGCCGTCCTTGGTGAAGGCCGGGCGCAGGCCGGACACGCTGTCATAGGTGGCCCCGTGGCGGATGTACTCGTCCTGGTCCACCACCACGTCGCCCTTGCGGCCCTTGATGGTGACAGGCGCGATCTCGTCCTTGAAGCGGCCGGCCTTCTGCGCCGCTTCGGCCTTGTTCTGCGAGGCCACGGCGAAGCGGTCCTGGTCCTCCCGGGTGATCTGCCAGCGGGCGGCGATGTTCTCCGCGGTCTGGCCCATGTGATAGCCGTGGAAGGCGTCCCACAGGCCGTCCTTGATCATGGTGTCGACCAGGCCGAGATCGCCCATCTTGGTCCCGTTGCGCAGGTGCGCGGCGTGGGGGGCGGCGCTCATGCTCTCCTGGCCCCCGGCGACGACGATCCTGGCGTCCCCTTGCGCGATCTGCTGATAGGCGAGGGCGACGGAGCGCAGGCCGGAGCCGCACAGCTGGTTCAGGCTCCAGGCCGGGCTCTCCACCGGAATGCCGGCCTTGACCGCGGCCTGGCGGGCGGGGCCCTGGCCGGCGCCGGCCTGCAGCACCTGGCCCAGGATCACCTCGTCCACGTCCGCGGCGGAAATCCCCGCGCGGGCCAGGGCCGCCTGGATCGCCGTGGAGCCGAGCTCGCTGGCCGCGACGCCGGACAGGGCGCCGTTGAACGAGCCGACCGGAGTCCGGGCGGCGGAGACGATGACGATGTCGTGTTGGCTCATGTTCGGTCGCGGCTCCCGCTGCGGGCGTTTCGTTACCCTGACGCAGATGCGTCAGGCGTGCATTGACGCGGCACGGGTCCGTGCGGCCATCACCCGGATGCAGTGTGAAAACACCCTGAGGCAAAATGCAAGCGCCCTCCTCCGTTTCCGAAGAAGGGCGCAAGGTCGTCCGTCAGAAATCCGTGCGTCGGATCGGGCGCCGGATCAGGCGCCGTAGCCGATCACCGCCTTGGTCTCGAGGAATTCGGCGAAGGCGTGGTCGCCCCACTCCCGCCCGTTGCCGGACTGCTTGTAGCCGCCGAAGGGGGCCATCATGTCCGGACCCGCGCCGTTCAGGATCACCTGACCGGCCCGCATCTTCGAGGCCACTTCGCGGACTTCCTTGATGTCGGCGCCCTGCACATAGGCGGCGAGGCCGTATTCGGTGTCGTTGCCGATGGCGATGGCCTGGTCCACCGTCTCATAGGGCAGGATCGACAGCACCGGGCCGAAGATCTCCTCCCGGGAGATGCTCATGTCCGGGGTCACATTGGCGAAGATGGTGGGCTTCACATAATAGCCCTTGTCCAGGCCTTCCGGACGGCCGGGGCCGCCGGCGACCAGGGTGGCGCCTTCGTCGATGCCCTTCTGGATCAGGGTCTGGATCTTGTTCCACTGCACTTCCGAGACCACCGGCCCCATCTGGGAGTTGCCGTTGGGATCGCCCACCGTGGTGGCCTCCGCGGCCTCCTTGGCGTAGGCGATGACCTCGTCCATCTTCTTGGCCGGGGCCAGCATGCGGGTCGGCGCGTTGCAGGACTGGCCGGAATTGGTCATCACCGACTGCACCCCGCGCTTCACGGCGGCGGCCAGGTCCACGTTCTCGAGGATGATGTTCGGCGACTTGCCGCCGAGCTCCTGGTGCACGCGCTTGACGGTGGCGGCGGCCTTGGTGGCCACGTCGATTCCCGCGCGGGTCGAGCCGGTGAAGGACACCATGTCCACGCCCGGATGGCTGGAAATGGCAGCGCCGACGGACGGGCCGTCGCCGTTGACCATGTTGAACACGCCGGCGGGCACGCCGGCGGCATGCATGATCTCGGTCCAGATATAGCCGGAGAAGGGCGCCACTTCCGACGGCTTCAGCACCATGGTGCAGCCGGTGGCCAGCGCCGGGGCGACCTTGGTGGCGATCTGGTTCACCGGCCAGTTCCAGGGGGTGATGAAGCCGCAGACGCCGATGGGCTCCTTAGCGATCAGGGTCGTGCCGCGCAGTTCCTCGAAGGGGTAGCTCTTCAGCACCTCGATGGCGGTCTGCATGTGGCCGACGCCCATGGCCGCCTGGGCCCGCTGGCTCAGCCAGCCCGGCGCGCCCATTTCCTCAGTGATGGCCTCGGCCATGTCGGCATAGCGCTTCTTGTACTCCTCGATGATGCGCTCCATCAGCTCGATCCGCTCTTCGCGGGTGGTGCGGGAGAAGCTCTCGAAGGCCTTGCGGGCGGCCTTGACGGCCTTGTCCACGTCGGCGGCGGCGCCCAGGCTGATGCGCCCGGCCACGCCCTCGGTGGCGGGGTTGATCACGTCGAGGGTCTTGGGCGTGACGGGATCCACCCACGCGCCGTCGATGTAGAATTTCAGATAGTCACGCATGTCATCCTCCCGGGGGGCAGGTCCTTGAGCGAGGCCGCGCGGTGCGGCCGGACCGTTGGGGCGCATCTTAGTGATCATCGTTCAGGACGGAAGGGGCCTTGGCGCGTTTTGCCGATCAACAGAGCGGGAGGTGCGGGCGCGTTCCCCCTGTCGCCCGTCATTCCCGGGCTTGACCCGGGAACCTCCGTCAGAATGAAGCGCGCCGTCCGGATCAAGGTTCTCGGCTCAAGGCCGAGAATGACGAGGTTTATATGTTAACGAGGCTGTCATTCCCGGGCGAAGACCCGGGAACCTCCCTCAGGACGAACCACGCACCCTTGACTCCCACCCCCCTTGGCCCTAACACACCGCCTCCCGTGCGCGGACCCGGTCAGGGCCGTGACACATCGTCTTTTGTCTTTCACTGCGCTGAAGGTCAGCACCATGTCGCGTCGTTGCGAAATTACGGGCGTAGGTCCGATGGTGGGTCACAATGTGAGCCACTCGAACATCAAGACCAAGCGCCGGTTCCTGCCGTCGCTGAAGGACATCTCGCTGGCCTCGGACAGCCTGGGCCAGTCCTTCACCCTGAAGATCACCAATGCCGCCCTGCGGACCATCGACTTCCGCGGCGGTCTGGACCAGGTGCTGCTCAACAGCCGCGACGAGGTGCTCTCGCCCCGCGCCCTGAAGATCAAGCGCCAGGTCAAGGCCAAGCTGGCCGGCGAAACCGCCGCCGCCTGATCCGCCGCTCCGGCGAACGAGACAGAGGCCCCGCCGTCCCCGCGACGGCGGGGTTTTCGTTTGTCCGCCGTGCGCTGAAGGCCAGCTGGCCGTGGCGAGCCCGGTTCGGTCAGCGCCCGTGAAGTCGCGCAGGACGGGCGCCCCGTCCCGGCTGGGGTGAAAAATTCGCTTGCCGGAACCAGCCGTCGTCATATGGTTAAGGACAGATTAACCCTGTTGACGGGACGTCCCCGGTCATGGCCCTGTCCGCCCCCCTTCTGCTGGCCCTTTTCCTCGCCGCCGCGCCGGGGAGCCCGGAGTCCGTGGGTGCGGTGGTGGCGCCGGCGGCCCGGGATCTGGGCCTGCGGATCGACACGCCAGGCGCCCTCTCCATCCTCGACTGGAACGATCCGGAGGAGCTGCGCCCCCGGGGCCTCGGCGATGGTCCCGCCCGCCGGCCGGTGCAGGCCTTCGAGACCGCCCTGTGCGAGCTGAGCGCCGATCCCCGGTTGGGGGCGAGCATCCTGCTGCCGGGCGCCGCGCCGGACGCCCCTTCGAGCGACCTGCCGGCGGATGGGGCGGGACCGGCCCCGTCCCGCTGCGGTCAGGCTGTGACGGATGTCGCGACCTCGCCCTTCCGCCGGACGGGAGCGGACGCCGGAGAGACGGCGTCCGACCGCTGGACCCGCAGCGCGGGCGTGACCGTGACCCCGACCGGCCCGGCGGAGCAGCCGGCCCCCGCGGCGGGGCGCCCGGTCTCGCCCCTCGCCTGGGGCGAGTTTTCCACCCATCCGGGCCTGATCCAGCAGCCCCCGCCGCCGGCGCGGGCGCGGGGCGACAAGGTGAGCTACCAGGTGCTGCGGGATACGACCCTGGGCTTTGACGGCCACCTGCTGCGGCTGCGGCTGACCTATCCCCGCCTGGATCCCCCCTGAGGGGGCGGGACGCGGCGCGCCGCGTCCCTAGACGTCCACCTCGGCGTCGAGGGCGAATTCCTGGATGAACTCCCGCCGCGGCTCCACCAGATCCCCCATCAGGCGGGAGAACATGTCGTCCGCGTCGTCGGCGTGGTTCACCTTCACCTGCAGGAGAGTGCGGGCGTTGGCGTCCAGGGTGGTCTCCCACAACTGGCTGGCGTTCATTTCGCCGAGCCCCTTGTAGCGCTGGATGGACAGGCCCTTGCGTCCGGCGTCGAGCACCGCCTGGACCAGGTCGAGCGGCCCGCGCACGGGGGTGGACTGCTCCTTGCGGCGGAAGACGCCGAGGCCGGAGAAGGTGTCGGCGAGCGCCGCGGCCCGCTCCGCCAGCCGGCGGGCATCGGCGGCATGTATCATCACCTCGTCCAGCACGATGCGCTCGGACACGCCGCGCTTGATGCGGCTGAACACGTAGCCGCCCACGGCGCTGTCGACGGAGGCCTCTCCGGTCCAGACGCCGTCGCCTTCCTCGGCATAGCGGTTCATCCGTTCCGCGGCGGTGGCCGGGTCCGGGTTCGGGCCGAACAGGCCGGAAATGGCGGCCTGCTCCACGGCGAAGGTGGGGGCGCGGGCCGCCAGCCGGTCGATCAGGGACTTGGCGGAGCGGGCCTCCCGCACCAGACGGATCAGATCCTCCCCCGCCAGGGTCTCGCCGGACGCCAGCTGCAGGGTGGCCCCGTCGGAGCCCTCCTCGAACAGGAAGGCCTCGTACTCGGCGTCGTCCTTCAGATAGCGGGACGACTTGCCCTTGGAGGCTTTGTAGAGGGGCGGCTGGGCGATGTAGAGATAGCCCCGTTCGATCACCTGCGGCATCTGGCGATAGAAGAAGGTCAGCAGCAGGGTGCGGATGTGCGCCCCGTCCACGTCGGCGTCGGTCATGATGATGATCCGGTGATAGCGGATCTTCTCGATGTCGAAATCGTCCCGGCCGATGCCGGCGCCGAGCGCCGTGATCAGGGTGCCGATCTGCTCGGAGCCCAGCATCTTGTCGAAGCGGGCCCGCTCCACGTTCAGCACCTTGCCGCGCAGGGGCAGGACGGCCTGGTTCTCCCGGTTGCGGCCCTGCTTGGCCGAGCCGCCGGCCGAGTCGCCCTCGACGATGAACAGTTCGGACTTGGCGGGGTCCCGCTCCTGGCAGTCGGCCAGCTTGCCGGGCAGGGAGGTGATGTCCAGCGCCGACTTGCGCCGGGTCAGCTCCCGGGCCTTGCGGGCGGCCTCCCGGGCGGCGGCGGCCTCGCAGATCTTGGCGACGATCGCCTTGGCGTCGACGGGATGCTCCTCGAACCACTGGGACAGGGCCTCATGCACCAGGCCCTCCACGGCGGGCCGGGCCTCGGAGGAGACCAGCTTGTCCTTGGTCTGGGACGAGAACTTGGGATCGGGCAGCTTCACCGACAGGACGCAGGTCATGCCTTCCCGGGCGTCTTCGCCGGAGACATTGACCTTCTCCCGCTTGGCCGCGCCGGAGCTTTCCATATAGGCGGAGATCACCCGGGTCAGGGCGCCGCGGAAGGCGGCCAGGTGCGTGCCCCCGTCCTTCTGCGGGATGTTGTTGGTGAAGCACAGCATGGTCTCGTGGTAGCTGTCGTTCCACCAGATGGCGAGGTCGACCTCCACCTTGTCCCGGCGGCCGCGGACCACGATAGGGGCGCGGACCACGGGGGTCTTGGACTTGTCCAGGTGGCGGACAAAGGCCTCCACCCCGCCCTCGTAGTGCAGCACCTCCTCGTAGGGCTCCAGGCCCCGGAGGTCGCGGAAATTGATGGTCACGCCGGAATTGAGGAAGGCCAGCTCCCGCAGCCGGTGCTCCAGCGTCTTGCGGTCGAACTCGATCCGCGAGAAGGTTTCCACCGACGGGAAAAAGCTGACGCTGGTGCCGGAGAGAAACTCCCCGTTCTCCCGCAGGGGGGCCTCGCCGGTGACCTTCAGCGGGCTGACCGCGTCGCCCCGGGCGAAGCGCATCTCGTGCACCTTGCCGTCCCGCCAGATCTTCAGGTCCAGCCAGTCGGACAGGGCGTTCACCACCGACACGCCCACGCCGTGCAGGCCGCCGGACACCTTGTAGCTGTTCTGGTCGAATTTCCCGCCCGCATGCAGCTGCGTCATGATCACCTCGGCGGCGGAGACGCCCTCCTCGGTGTGGATGTCGGTGGGGATGCCCCGGCCGTCGTCGGTGACCGTGGCCGAGCCGTCGGGATTGAGGGTGACCGTCACATGGCTGGCCCAGCCGGCCAGCACCTCGTCGATGGCGTTGTCCACCACCTCGTAGACCATGTGGTGCAGGCCGGAGCCGTCGTCCGTGTCGCCGATATACATGCCAGGACGCTTGCGGACAGCGTCCAGACCCTTCAGGACCCGGATGGAATCCGCGCCATAGTCGGAGGCCAGAGCTTCATGGGCGGCTTCGGGAGCGGAGTCGGGCGCGTCGTCGGCGATGTCGGTCATGAACAGTCCCAGATCGTCGCTTCGGGACCGGCGGGAATCGCGCCGTCGAAGCACCCCCGTATATAGGCTGAACTGTCGGAAATATCACGTCTTCCGATGACGTCGGCGGCGCCGTGCGGCTCAGGCGGGAAACAGTGCGCCATCTTCGACACGCACCCCCTGCGCCGCCGTCAGCCCGGCGAACAGCTGGGGCTCCACCCCGGTCAGAAAGGCCTGCAGGCCGAGCTCCTCCAGCTCGGCGTAGAGCCCCGCCCGGCGGGCGGCGTCCAGGTGCGCGGCCACCTCGTCCAGCAGCAGCACCGGCGGCGGCGCGGACGGGTCCCGCGCCAGGCGCGCGGCCTGGGCCAGCACGATGTTCAGCAGCATGGCCTTCTGCTCGCCGGTGGAGCATTCCGCCGCGGGGCGGTCCTTGGCCACATGGGTGACCGCCAGGTCCGTCCGGTGCGGCCCGGTCAGGGCCCGGCCGGCGGCGGCGTCCCGGGGCCGGCTGCGGGCCAGCCCCGCGCGCAGGGCCTCGCCCACCTGGGTCGCCGGCTCCCCCGCCTGCGCCGCCTGCTCGAAGGCGCCGGTGAGGGCGAGGCGGGCCAGGGGAAAGGGCCGGTCGCTGCGGCGGCCGATCTCGTCGGTGAGGGCCGTCACAGTCCGGGCCCGGGCGAAGGCCATCTGCGCCCCCGCCTCCGCCGCCTGGGCCTCCAGGGCGTCCAGCCAGGCGGGATCGGCGGCGCCCTCGCCGCTCAGCAGGCGCATCCGCTCCCGCAGCGCCCGCTCATAGGCGTTCACCGCCCGGGCGTGGAGGGGATCGTCGGCGAACACCAGCCGGTCCAGGAACCGCCGGCGCTCCGACGCCCCCTCGATGAACAGCCGGTCATGGGCGGGGGTCAGCCAGACCAGCCGCAGGAACTCCGTCAGCCGTCCGGGCTGGGCGGGCGCCCCGTCGATGCGCACGATCCGCCGGCCGCCGGGGCCGTCCAGACCGGTGCCGATCCGGCGAGGTTCGGCGTCCTCGCCGTCGGGGGCGTGGACGGCGGCCGCCACGGCCCAGGTCCGGCCCTGCGCCTCCCCCGGCAGGCGGCGTCCCGCCTCCGCCGCCGGCGCCCCCCGCAGTCCCCGGCCGGGGGCGAGCCAGGACACCGCCTCCAGCACGTTGGTCTTGCCCGCCCCATTGGGTCCGAACAGGAAGACGCCCCCCGGCGGCGTGTCCAGCCGGGCCGCCGCATAGCAGCGGAAGTCGGTCAGGGTCAGGCTCTGGATCGGCGCGGCGGGCATGGGCGCGACCTTAAACATGGTCCGGTTTCACAGGCGAGACCCCGGCGGCCCCGGGGGGGCCCCCAGGGTCTCCTGCCGCATTGCAGCATTTTAATTTGAAATCGAAATGGGGGAGGACTATATACCCATCCGTCGCTGATGAGGCATTTTACACCCTCAAATGTGTGTTTTTGGGGTTATTGCTGATCTTCGGCTGTCTCGCATCGGCGGCGACAAAAATGGGGATAGAAGATGACGAACTTTGCCAACTGGGCCGACAATTTCGGCAACTCGGTTTTGGTGGTTCTGCTGGCCGCTCTGCCGGTCGCAGCCATCGGCTTCGTCGCGCAGTCGTTCTGATAACGGACACTGCCGTGACGATCACTGGCCTGAGGACCTGTCGCTCTCGCCGAATTGCGGGGGCGACCGGTCACGGCCGGTTCAAATACCTGAAAATTCGAGACCTTTGATCGCTCGGGATCAGACCCGCAGCGGCATCAGCACGTACTGCACGCCCGCGTCGGTGGGGTCGAGCACGAGCGTGGGCGAGGCCGGATCGGCGAAGCGCATCTCCATGGTCTCCCCCTCGATCTGGCCGCAGACATCCAGCAGGTAGCGGGCGTTGAAGCCGATCTCGAAGGCCTCGCCGTCGTAGTCGATCTCCAGCTCCTCGACCCCCTGGCCCGCCTCCATGTTGCGGACGGTCAGGGTCAGGCGACCGGCCTCGATGGCCAGCTTCACCGACCGGGACTTCTCCGCCGAAATGGTGGCCACCCGGTCCACGGCCTGCTCGAACAGCTTGTTGTCCAGCCGCACGATCTTGGTGTTGTCCTTGGGGATCACCCGCATGTAGTCGGGGAAGGCGCCGTCGATGACCTTGGAGGTCAGGGACGCCTTGCCGAACTCGAAGCGCACCTTGGCCGGGGACACCTGCAGCTCCACCATCTCGCCCGCGTCCTCCAGCAGGCGCCGGGCCTCCTGGATGGTCTTGCGCGGGATGATCACGCCGGGCGCGCCGACGGAGCCTTCCGGGGCGGGCATTTCGGCCAGGGCCAGGCGGTGGCCGTCGGTGGCCACGCAGCGCAGCTTGGGCGCGCCGTCGTCCATCACCGTGTGCACATAGAGTCCGTTCAGATAGTAGCGGGTCTCTTCCGTGGAGATGGCGAAGCGGGTCTTGTCGATCAGCCGGGTCAGGGCGTCGGCGTCCACGCTGATCCGCGAGGACAGGCCGTCCGACGACATGACCGGGAAGTCCCCGGCGGGCAGCACCGGCAGGTTGAACTTGGACCGGCCCGCCTGGATCGACAGGCGGGGATCCTCGCCGTTGAACTTCAGCTCCACCTGGGCGCCGTCGGGCAGCTTGCGCACGATCTCGTAGAGGATGTGGGCGGGGGCGGTGATCTGGCCCGTGGCGCTGACCTCGGCGGCGGTCTCGTCGACGATCTCCATGTCGAGATCGGTGGCGGAAAAGGACAGCCCCCCCCGCTCCGCCGACAGCAGCACATTGGACAGGATGGGGATGGTGTTGCGCCGCTCAACGACGCTCTGCACGTGTCCGAGCGCCTTCATCAGCGCCGCGCGCTCGATATTGAGCTTCATGGGGTCGTCCGGATGTTGCGGCCGAGGAGCGCGAATCGAAGGCCGATCCGCGCCCGCCGTCCTGAAGTGGGCCGGCGAGACTAGCGGATTTTGCCTGTGAAAAAAGGGGGGACGGCGCCGATAGCTTCCCCTGCGGCGGGATTTGTCGCACCGCAAGCGCGCAATGCGGGCGTCCGGGGTTGCGAGGCCGCGTCAATCCGCTAGGACGGGGCCCAGGGACCCGCCATGCCGCAATCCATCCGCACCGCCTATGCGACGCGCCTCAAGCGGGGCGAGATCGCCGCCGACGCCGCCCAGGCCCAGGCGGTGGAGAGCCTCGCCCGCCTGGAAGGAGAGCTGAACGGCTGGGGGGAGCCGGGCTTCAGCCTCAACCCCTTCCGCCGGCGGGAGCCGCCCCGGGGCGTCTATCTGTGCGGACCAGTGGGGCGGGGCAAGTCCATGCTTATGGACCTGTTCTTCGACTCCGCCCCGGTCTCGAGGAAGCGCCGGGCCCACTTCCACGCCTTCATGGCCGGGGTGCATGCGGACATCAAGGCCTGGCGGGAGGGGGACGCCGCCGCCCGCAAGGCCCGCTTCGGCGCGTCGAAGGGCGACGATCCCATCGTCCCCACCGCCCAGCGCATCGCCGGCGAGGCGCGGCTTCTGTGCTTCGACGAATTCCACGTCACCGACATCGCCGACGCCATGATCCTCGGTCGGCTGTTCGAGGCCCTGTTCGAGCGGGGAGTGGTGATCGTCGCCACCTCCAACCGGGCGCCGGACGCCCTCTATGCCGGGGGCATCAACCGCCAGCTGTTCCTGCCCTTCATCGACCTGATCGCCCAGCGGATGGAGGTGGTGGAGGTGGCGGGGCCCAAGGACTTCCGCCTCGACCGGCTGAAGGGACGGCCGGTCTATTTCAGCCCGGTCACCGCGGCCCAGTCCGCGGCCTTCGACGCGCTTTGGGACGAGATGCTGGCGGGGGACGCCGAGACCGGCGCCACCCTGAACGTGCTGGGCCGCCAGCTGACCTTTCCCCACGCCGTAGGCGGGCGGCTGAAGACCCATTTCAACAGCGTCTGCGGCCTGGCGCTCGGGCCGCAGGACTATCTGGCCGTCGCCGAGCGGTTCCACACGGTTTTCCTGTGGGACGTGCCGAAGCTGGACGCCAGCCGCCGCAACGAGGCCGCCCGCTTCGTCACCCTGGTGGACGCCCTGTACGAGGCCCGGGCCAAGCTGGTGGTCCTGGCCGAGGCCGAGCCGGAGGACCTCTATCCCGCCGGCGACGGCGCCTTCGAGTTCGAGCGCACCGCCAGCCGGCTGCAGGAAATGCGCTCCGCCGACTACATCTCCGAACGCCCGGCGGCGGGATGAGCGTCTCCGCCCCCGCACGACCGACGGACGCCCTGGACCGCACCGGCCTGATCGCCGCGGTGGTCTGCTATGTGATCTGGGGCGCCTTTCCGCTCCTGTTCCATCAGATGGGCGTGCGCGGGGCCAGCGCCTGGGAGATCGTGGGCTGGCGCACCGTCTTCGCCGTGCCCGTGTCCCTGGCCCTGGTGCTGGCCACGGGGGGGCTGCGGACCCTGGGCCCGGTGGTGGTCCAGCCCCGGCAGCTGGCGATCCTCGCCCTGTCGGCGACCCTGATCGCCACCAACTGGACCGTCTATGTCTGGGCGGTGAGCGTGGGCCAGACCCTGTCCGCCAGCCTCGGCTATTACATCAACCCCCTGGTCAACGCCGCCGTGGGCGCCCTGTTCTTCCGGGAGAAGATCAATCGCTGGGGCGTGCTGGCCCTGGGGCTCGCCACCGTCGGCGTGCTGGCCCAGGCCGCCGCCCTGGGGGCCCCGCCCTGGGTGGCGCTGGTGCTGGCGGGCAGCTTTGCCGGCTATGGCGTGGTGCGCAAGCAGGCTCAGGCGGACGCCCAGGGGGGGCTGCTGATCGAGTGCCTGATCCTGTCGCCCTTCGCCATCGGCCTGCTGGCCTGGCTGTCGCAGCACGGGACCCTGAGGTTCGGCCAGGGGGTCGACATCACCCTCCTGCTGCTCACCTGCGGTCCGGTCACCGTCGCGCCGCTGGCCCTGTTCGCCTTTGCGGCGCGCCGGCTGCCCTTCAACGTGGTGGGCTTCATCCAGTTCATCACGCCGACCCTGCAGTTCGCCTGCGGTCTGCTGCAGGGCGAGCGGCTGACCTGGCCGAGCCTGGTCGCCTTCGCCTTCATCTGGGCCGGGGCGCTGGTGTTCGCCGGCAACCTGGTCTGGCGGCTCAGGCGGGAAAGCGCGGCCGGAAGTCCCGTGGGCGCCAGCTGAAGTCCCGCTGGGCCGGGCCCGGGTCAAAGGTCAGGTCCGCCTCCATCCGCGCCCCCATCTGGGCGTTGGCGCCGGGCAGGAACCGGCCGGCGAGGCGAAAGCCCGCGCGCCACAGGGCCGGCGGGACGCTCAGCACCCGCGGGCGGCGGCCCAGCCCCTCGAACACCCGCTCGACCATGGCCCGATAGCTCAGGGTCTCCCCGCCGGGCAGGTCATAGGCCTGGCCCCGGGTCGCCGGAGCGTCCAGGACCTGCAGCGCCGCCCGGGCCAGGTCCTCCGCGTGCACCGGCTGGCGCAGCCCCGCCCCGGATCCGGCCAGGGGGATCACGCCGAACCGCCGGGCGAGGCCGGCCAGGCGGCTGACATTGCCGTCCCGCCCCTCCCGATAGATCAGGGTCGGCCGCAGCAGGGTCCAGCCGATCCGCAGCCGGTCGCAGGCGTCGATGAACGCGTCCTCGGAGCGGGCCAGCCGGTCGGCGATCTCCCGCTCGGCGGCGTCGGCGGAGCGGGCCTTGGTCCAGCGGCTGGTGGACGAGAACGCCACGATCCGGGTCACGCCGGTCCGGGCCAGGGCCTCGACGGCGGGCGCGACCACCCAGATGGGGGCGAGGCCAAGGGCCGTCTCCACCTCTCGGACGGGCAGGCTGTCCGCCGCCGCCAGATCGGCGGGGATCCAGCGGTCCCGGGGGTCGGTCTCCGCCGGGGGCGGCCGGCGGCTGACGCAGATCAGCTGCGGCCGGTCCGGCATCGCGCACAGGGCTCCGCCGATCAGGCTGGTGGCGCCCAGGGTCAACAGGGGAGGCGTCGCAGTCATCGGTCCCGGCATAGGGCGGCCGGCGGCGTCCCGCAAGCCGTCCGGGCCCGGCGCCTTGCACATGGGGCTCCCGGTCGCCATACACCCAAGACACTGATCTCCTCTGTCCCGGACCCCGCCTGATGAACATCGAGCTCCTTGAAGACGTGGTGGCCGCAGCTCTGCGCGCCGGCGCCGACGCCGCCGAGGCCGTGGGGGCGGAACGCGCCTCCCTGTCCGTGTCGGTCCGCGAAGGCCGGCTGGAGGATGTGGAGAACGAGGAGAGCCGCGACCTGGGCCTTCGGGTGTTCGTGGGCCGCTCCCAGGCGGTGGTGTCCGGCTCGGACCTGTCGGCGGAGGCCCGGGCCCGGCTGGTGGAGCGGGCGGTGGCCATGGCCCGCCTGGCGCCGGAGGACATCTATGCCGGCCTCGCGCCGCAGGATCGCCTGTTCCGCGGCCCGACGCCGGATCTCGCCCAGTATGATCCGACGGAGCGCACCGCCGCCGACCTGGAGGCCGCCGCCCATGCGGTGGAGCAGGCGGCGCTGGAGAATCCCGGCGTCAGCAAGAGCGACGGCGGCGCCGCGGCCTGGTCCTCCGGCGGCTGGTCGATGGTCACCAGCGAGGGGTTCCGGGGATCGCACCGGGCCTCGGCCTTCTCCCTGTCGGCGACCATGATCGCCGGCGAGGGCGCGGGCATGGAGCGGGGCGGCGAGGGCCGGGCCACCCGCTGGCTGGCCGATCTGCCGTCCGCCGCCGAGATCGGCGCCGTGGCGGCGGAGCGGACCGTGGCCAGGCTGAATCCCCGCCGGATCGAAAGCCGCACCGCCCCTGTGATCTTCGAGAACCGCATCGCCACCGCGCTGCTGGGGCCGCTGGTGGGCGCCATTTCCGGCGGCGCCGTGGCCCGGGGCGTGTCGTTCCTCAAGGACCGGCTGGGCCAGAAGGTGTTCGCCCCCGGCATCCGCATCACCGAGGAGCCGCACCGGATCAAGGGGCTGGGCTCGATCCCCTTCGACGACGAGGGGGTGGCCACCACCGACCGGGCGCTGATCGAGGACGGGGTGCTGACCACCTGGCTGCTGAACGTGGCCAGCGCCCGTCAGCTGGGCATGCAGACCACCGGCCACGCCAGCCGGGGCCTGGCCGGGGCGCCGGGGGTGACCACCCACAACCTGACCTTCCAGCCGGGCGCCGAGACGCCGGACGCCCTGCGCAGGGCGGTGGGAGACGGCCTTTGGGTCACCTCCATGTTCGGTCCGTCCCTCAATTCCAACACCGGCGACTGGTCCGTCGGGGTGTCGGGGTTCTGGTTCGAGAAGGGGGAGCTGGCCTATCCGGTGAACGAGATCACCGTGGCCGGCAATCTGATCGACATCTATCAGCGGATCGTTCCGGCCAGCGATCTCGAGATCCGCGGGTCGAGCAACGCCCCCAGCCTGCTGGTGGACGGACTGGCGATCGCCGGGGCATGACCGACGATCTCGTCCTCATTTCCGAAGCGGCCCGGGCGGGGGGCGCGCTGGCGCTCGCCCACAGGGCGGCGGGGGTCCAGGTGCGCACCAAGTCCGACGGCACCCCGGTGACCGAGGCGGACGAGGCGGTCGACCGCCTGCTGTTCGACACCCTGACCGCCGCCCGGCCGGACTATGGCTGGCTGTCGGAGGAGACGGCGGACGATCCCGCCCGCCTGCGCACCGCCCGGCAGTTCATCGTCGACCCTATCGACGGGACCAAGGCCTATCTGCAGGGCGACCCCTGGTATGTGGTGTCCATCGCCGTCGTGGAGGCCGGGCAGGCGGTGGCCGGGGTGCTGTTCGCCCCGGCGCTGGACGAGCTCTACCAGGCCACCCGCGGCGGCGGCGCCACCCTGAACGGCCGGCCGATCCGGGCCAGCGGCGCCGACCGGCTGGAGGGGGCGGGGATGCTGGGGGACGCGCCCATGTTCGCCGATCCCCGCTGGCCGACCCCCTGGCCGCCCATGCGGATCGCCGACCGCAACGCCATCGCCTATCGCATGGCCCTGGTGGCGTCGGGCGCCTTCGACGCGGCCCTGGCGCTCAGCTCCAAGCGGGACTGGGACCTCGCCGCCGCAGCCCTGATCTGCCAGGAGGCCGGCGCGGTGGTGACCGACCATCAGGGCGGTGAACTCAGCTTTAACTCTCCCGGCGCTAGGCTGCCCAGCCTGATCTGCGCCGCGCCGGGCCTGCACGCGGACATCCTGTCGCGCACGGCGTTTCTCAAGCGTCCCACCTGAGCCCGGAGCCCCCATGCCCGACAAGCAGCTTCTCCATCTCGTGTTCGGCGGCGAGCTGAAGGACGTGACGGCCCTCGAATTCCGCGACCTGTCCAAGGTCGAGTTCGTGGGCGCCTTTCCCAACTATGCGGAGGCGCACCGGGCCTGGAAGGCCAAGGCCCAGTCCACCGTGGACAACGCCCTGATGCGCTACGTGATCGTCCACGCCCACAAGCTGCTCGAGCCGCACGAGGACGACGACCACGGGCATTAGGCCCTGAGAGGGGTTCCCGGGTCTTCGCCCGGGAATGACGAGGATTTAGATATCAAAAACAGGCGTCATTCCCGCCCTTGAGGCGGGAACCTCCATCCGGACTAAGCGCTACATCCGGATCAAGGTTCCCGGGTCTTCGTCCGGGAATGACAGGGGTTTGAGGACTACCCCGCCAGCCGCATCACTGCGCGCAGGCCGCCCAGGGGGCTGCGGGCGAGGCTGATGTCGCCCCCGTGGCTGCGGGCCACGTCCCGGGCGATGGCCAGGCCCAGACCGACGCCCCTGACGTTCTGGTTGCGGGACTCGTCCAGCCGCGAAAAGGGCTTGAACGCCTCCTCGTACTGGGCCTCCGGAATGCCCGGCCCATCATCGTCCACCGTGATCTCCACGCCCCCCGCCGGATCGCCGCGCACGGACAGGCGCACGGTGCGCGCATGGGCGGCGGCGTTCATCACCAGATTGTCCAGGGAGCGCTTGACGGCGTTGGGACGGAGCCGGGCGATCAGGCCCTCCGGCGCGTCCACGGCCACGGCGGCGCCGGCCCGGGCGGCGCCCTCGGCCACGGCGCGGGCCAGCTCGCCCACATCCACCGCCTCCACCGGCTCGCCGCCCTCGCCCCGGGCGAAGGCGAGGAACTCCTCGATCATGTGCTCCATCTCGGCCAGGTCGCCCTTGATGGCCTCGATCCGCGGGCTGGGGGGCGACAGCTCCGCCTCCAGCCGCAGGCGGGTCAGCGGCGTGCGCAGGTCGTGGCTGACCGAGGCCAGGAGGGTGGTGCGCTGCTCGATGTGCCGCTGGATGCGGGTCTTCATGTCGATGAAGGCGGCGGCGGCCTGGCGCACCTCGCGGGCGCCGTGGGGCTTGAAGTTGGGCACGTCGACGCCCCTGCCGAAGGCGTCCGCCGCGGCGGCCAGCCGCTCGATCGCCCGCACCTGGTTGCGGATGAAGGCGATGGACAGGGCCGTCAGCATGAAGGTCGCCCCGGCCAGCCACATGATGAACACATGCCCCCGGGCGGCGAAGGCCCGGTCCCGCGGCGCGTAGACGCGCAGCACCCCGCCGGTGACCTTGACCCGGATCTCGATGAAGGCGGGATAGCGGGTGGTGTCCAGCCAGAAATCCTCGGTCAGCCGGTCGTCGAGGGCGTTGCGCAGGGCCTGGTCGAAGCTGGGCAGCACCCGGCCCCGGGGATGGTTGGTGGGCAGGGTGCGGCCGGGCTGCAGGGCCAGGCGGAGGAACTGGGTGCGCTCGGCCCGGTCCGCCAGGTGGCTGAACGTCACCGGCGTGGGATCGGCCTCGAAGGACGCCACGTCCCAGGCCACGTCGCTGGCCAGGGCCTCGGACAGCTGGGTGGTCATGGTCTGCCAGTAGGCCTCGAAGAACACCCAGGTCACCGCCACCTGCATCACCGCCACCGGCAGGATGATGATCAGCAGCGACCGGGCGAACAGGGAGGTGGGCGCCCAGCGCTTGAACAGCCGGGGCCACAGGCGCAGGCGGCGGCGTCGGACCCTCTGGGGCGGGGGGCGCTCGACGGCAGGGTCCATCTGGAGGGGGTCCATGGGCGGGCTCAGTCCGGGGCCAGCATGTAGCCGACACCGCGGACCGTCTGCAGATAGCGCGGATTGCGCGGGTCCGCCTCGATTTTCCGCCGCAGCCGGGTGACCTGCACGTCCACCGCCCGGCCGGTGGGGTCGGCGGTGTCCCGGGCCAGCTCCAGCCGGTCGATGGGCGCGTGGGGATTGGCGGCCAGACGGCGCAGCAGCTTGGCCTCGGCCTCGGTCAGGCGGACGGGCTGACCCTCCCGCAGCAGCTCCCCCCGGCCGGCGTCGAAGGCGCAGTCCCCCAGGGGCAGCACCGAGGCCCGGGGTGCGGCCTGCACCCGGCGCAGGATCGCCTCGATGCGCAGCACCAGCTCCCGTGGCTCGAAGGGCTTGGCCAGATAGTCGTCGGCGCCGAGGCTGAGGCCCTCGATCCGGTCGGCGCTGGCGTCCCGCGCCGTCAGCATCAGCACCGGGGTGGACTGGCGCCCCCGCACCCAGCGGGCCAGGGAGAAGCCGTCCTCCCCCGGCATCATCACGTCCAGCACCATCAGGTCGAAGTCCAGGCTGGCGATCAGCCGGCGCGCGGCTGCGGCGTCCCCGGCGGCGGTGACGCGAAAGCCGGAGCGGGTCAGGAATTCCTTCAGCAGGTTGCGGATACGGTCGTCATCGTCCACCACCAGCAGGTGCCGGGTCTGACCGTCGCTCAAATAGGGAGATCCGGAGGTCGGGGATCCGGTGATCATGTCGCCCGCCGCCTCACGCCGGAAGGTCCGCGTCGCGCAGCACCGTGGCCGCCAGGGCCGACAGCACCGAGGCGGCGTGGGGCGCCTTGTCCAGCCCGCCGGCCCGGTAGGCCCTGGCGAAGGCCTGGCGCAGACGGTGGCTGACCCGGGCCTCGAACCCCTCCCCGGCCTCGGTCAGGCGCACGGGACGACGTCGGGCGTCCGCCTCGCTGGGGTCGCGAAGGGCGTAGCCGGCCTCGCACAGGTCGCCCAGCACCCGGCTGGCGCCCTGCTTGGACAGCCCCGTCAGATGCGCCAGGTCCTGCACCCCCAGCCCCGGCCGGCGCTTCAGCAGGAAGGCGGCGCGGTAATGGCCCCGGCCCAGGCGGTGCGGCTCCCCGTCCAGGCCGCCGTCGGCGGTCATCCAAAGGGCGGCCTCGGCCAGCAGGAACAGCTCCAGCGTCCGGTCCAGCGCGTCATCCGACAGGATCAGGCGTGCATCGACGGGCGAGGGTATGGTAGGGCTCAGGGACATGTTTCAGCCCCCGACCCCGTCCCGGACATTGCGGACGGTCGAACGGAACGGTAAAACGTGCTGCTCAAAACCCCGTTCCTTGCGGAAATATTCCAATGACCATCATTCCCTTCGACGATCGTGACGGCTGGATCTGGATGAACGGAGAATTTGTGCCGTGGCGCGAGGCCAAGACCCACGTGCTGACCCATGGTCTGCACTACGGGTCCTGCGTGTTCGAGGGCGAGCGCCTCTACGAGGGGGAGATCTTCAAGCTCACGCCGCATACCAAGCGCCTGTTCCGCTCCGCCGAGATTCTCGAGATGGAAATCCCCTTCACCGTGGAGGAGATCGACGCGGCCTGCAAGGAAACCGTCGCCCGCATGGGCTTCGAGAACGCCTATCTGCGCCCCGTGGCCTTCCGCGGGCCCGAGGCGATGGGCGTGGCCGCCGCGGGGACCCGCACCCACGTGGCCGTCGCCGCCTGGGAATGGCCCAGCTATTTCGATCCGGAGGTGAAGCGCCGGGGCATCCGCATGATGCACGCGCCCTACGCCCGCCCGGCCCCCAATGCGGCCCCCACCGAGGCCAAGGCCGCCGGCCTCTACATGATCTGCACCCTGTCCAAGAACGCGGCGGAGCGGGCGGGCTACGCCGACGCCCTGATGCTGGATTATCGCGGCTATGTGGCCGAGGCGACGGGCGCCAACATCTTCTTCGTGCAGGACGGGGCGATCATCACCCCCATCGCCGACTGCTTCCTGAACGGCATCACCCGCCAGACGGTGATCGAGCTGGCCCGCGCCAAGGGCTTCGAGGTGATCGAGCGGCACATCCAGCCGGAGGAGATGACCCGGTTCTCGGAATGCTTCATCACCGGCTCCGCCGCCGAGGTGACGCCGGTGTCCGAGATCGGCGAGTACCGCTTCACGCCGGGCAACCTGTCCCTGTCGCTGATGGAGGACTATGGCCTGCTGGTGCGGGGCAAGCTGAAGCTCGACGCCCTGGCGTGACGGGGCGGGGCGTGACGGGGCTCAGGGCCTGAGGGCGGCCAGCGTCCGGCGCAGATAGTCTAGGCCGGTCCACAGGGTCAGCCCCGCCGCCAGCCACAACAGGCCCACGGCGGCCGGCCGCAGCCCCGGCGCCAGCTGGACGGCCATGGCCGCCGACAGGGCGACCAGCTGGACGGTGGTCTTCCACTTGGCCAGCTGGGAGACGGGCAGCTTCACGCCTGTCTCCCGCAGGCCGGCCACGAACAGCTCCCGCATCAGCATCAGGGCGCCCGGCCAGGCGACCAGGGGGGCGTCCAGGGCGCACAGCCCGACCACGGCCCCGACCATGGCGATCTTGTCGGCGATCGGGTCCAGCATCACCCCCAGGGCCGAGCGGGCGTCGAGCCTCCGCGCCAGCCAGCCGTCCACGAAGTCCGTCAGGGCGGCGATCACGAACAGGCCCAGCGCCCCGGAGATCACCGCGACCCGCGCGGCGGCGGGCGCGGCCACGGGCCCCAGCCCCGCCGCCGCGGCCAGCAGGGCGAACACCACGACCGCCAGCGCGATCCGCGCAGACGTCACCAGATTCGGCAGGTCCTTCAGGGTCATGCCGATCCTATAGCGCAGGAAACCGGCGGCTGTCGTCACTGGGCGATTCCCCCGGCCGCGCGGGCGGGGTATGAGGCGCGCCAGCAAGGGATCGCAACGGATGTCGGATGTGGACGGGCCGGAACTGGACTGGACGGGAGACGGGCCGCGGTCGACGCGCTTCGACGACGTCTATTTCCAGCTGTCCGACGGCCTTGCGGAAAGCCGCGCCGTGTTCCTGGACGGCTGCGGCCTGCCGGGGCGGTTCGTCGGTCGCCGGGCCTTCCATGTGGGGGAGCTGGGCTTCGGAACCGGGCTGAACATCCTCGCCCTGATCCACCTGTGGCGGCGCCATCGCCCTTCGCCGGACGCCCGGCTGACCGTCATCTCCGTCGAGGGGTATCTGATCTCCGCCGCCGACGCCGCCCGGGCCCTGGGGGCCTTTCCGGAGCTGGCGGAGGCGGCGGCAGAGCTCTTGGCCCAGTGGCCGGACGGGCGCCGGGGACGGCATGTGATCGACTTTCCCGACTTCGGCGCCACCCTGATCCTGTGCCTGGGGGAGGTGGCGGCGGTGCTCGACGACCTCGAGGCCCGGATGGACGCCTGGTTCCTCGACGGCTTCGCCCCCGCCCGCAATCCGGAGATGTGGACCGAGGCGGTGCTGACCCGGGTGGCGGCCCTGTCCGCCCCCGGCTGCGTGGCCTCGAGCTTCACCGTGGCGGGGGAGGTTCGTCGCCGTCTGGCCGCTGCGGGCTTCCAGGTCGCCAAGCGCCCGGGCTTCGGCCGCAAGCGGGAGCGGCTGGAGGCGGTGACGCCCGGCGAGCCGGCGACCGAGCCCCGTCCCCGCCTGGCCGTGATCGGGGCCGGAATCGGCGGCGCCTGCCTGGTCCGCGCCGTCCGCCGGGCGGGTCTTTCCGTCACGCTGTTCGAAGCGGACGGGCCCGGGGCCGGGGCGTCCGGCAATCCCGCGGCCCTGGTCACTCCGCGCCTGGACGCCGGACTGGGGGACGTGGCGGCTTTGCACGCGGAGGCCTACGCCTACGCCGTCCAGGTCTATCGCACCGAGGCCCTGGAAGCCCTGATCGCCCGGGGCGCCCTGCAGCTGGAAAGGGGCCCCCGCGACCCGGCCCGGTTCGACGCGCTCAGCGCCTGGAACGGCTTTGCACCGGGCGCGCTGCAGCGCACGCCGCCGGAGGAGACCAGCCGCCGGGTGGGGGAGCCTGCGGCGGGCGGCGCCCTGCGCTATCGCGACGCCCTGGTGCTGGAGCCGGCGGCGGTGCTGGCCGCCTTCCTGGGCGACGTGACGCCGGAGCGGCGGCGGGTGGCCGGGCTCGCCCCCGCGGCCGCCGGCTGGGCCCTGACCGACGCCGACGGGGACGAGCTGGGGGTCTTCGACGCCGTCTGTGTCGCGGCGGGCTTTGACACCGCGGCGCTGGTGGCGGACACGGCCCTGCGCCCGGTGCGGGGCCAGGTCACCACCTCCGCCCAGAAGCTGGAGGGGGAGGCCACGGCCTGGGGCGGCTATGTGATCCCCACCCGGCGGGGTCTGTTGTTCGGCGCCACCCACCAGCGGGGCGATCAGGACCGCCGCGCCCGCTCCGCCGACGACGCCGACAATCTTGCGTCCCTCGCCGCCGTGCGCCCGGCGCTGGCCCGGCGGGTGGGGCTGGCGCCGCTGGGCCACCGGGCGGCGGTCCGCGCCAGTTGCCCCGACCACATGCCCCTGGCCGGGGAAGCCGCCCCGGGCCTGTTCCTGCTGACCGGCTTCGGCGGGCGGGGCTTCACCCTGGCCCCCCTGCTGGCGGAGGAGGTGGCCGCCGCGGTCACCGGCGCGCCGCGGCCCCTGCCCCGCCGCCTCGCCCGCCGCCTCGACCCCCGCCGCTACGCCGAAGGCCGGTCAGGATCGGAAGGATCCCCATCATGAGCCCTGTCGATCTTTCGCCCCTGAAGGCGCTGGCCGGTCCCGACGGCTGGAGCGACGATCCCGAGCGCCTGGCCCCCAAGCTGGTGGAGTGGCGGGACCGCTGGCGGGGAACCACGCCCCTCCTGGTGCTGCCCCGCTCCACCGAGGCGGTGGCGGCGATGGTGGGCTGGTGCGCGGCGAACGGCGTTGCGATCACGCCGCAGGGCGGCAATACCGGCCTGGTGGGTGGCCAGATCCCGGACGGGGAGGTGCTGTTGTCCCTGGAGAAGATGACCGCGGTGCGGGAGGTCTCCCCCCTGGACGACGTGATGATCGTGGAGGCCGGCGCGACCCTGGTCACGGCCCAGAAGACGGCGGCGGCGGCGGGGCGGTTCTTCCCCCTCAGCCTGGCGTCCGAGGGGACGGCCACGGTGGGCGGTCTGATCTCCACCAATGCCGGAGGGACGGCGGTGCTGCGCTATGGGACCATGCGCGACCTGGTGCTGGGGATCGAGGCGGTGCTGCCGGACGGGTCGGTGTTCCGGGGGCTGAAGCGCCTGCGCAAGGACAATACCGGCTATGACCTGAAGCAGCTGCTGATCGGGGCGGAGGGGACGCTGGGGGTGGTGACGGCGGCGGCGCTGAAGCTGTTCCCGGTCCTGCGGTCGCGGGCCACGGCCCTGGCGGGCCTCGACAGCCCCGCCGCGGCGCTGGAGCTTTTGGCCCGGGCCAAGGCCGACAGCGGCGGCGGGGTGGAGGCCTTCGAACTGATCAGCGCCGCGGGCCTGGGCTTCGCCGAGCGGCACATTCCCGGCTGCCGCAATCCGCTGGCGACGGCGCACCGCTGGTATGTGCTGATCGAGGCGGCCTCGGCCGAAGCGGGCCACGCCGAGGCGGCGCTGGCGCGGATCCTCGAGCAGGCCCTGGAGACCGGGCTGATCGCCGACGCGGTCCTCGCCCAGTCCGAGACCCAGCGCCACGATTTCTGGCGCCTGCGGGAAAGCCAGTCCGCCGCCCAGAAGCCGGAGGGGACGGCCTGGAAGCACGACGTCTCCGTGCCTGTGGCCCTTGTGCCGGAGTTCATGCAGACGGCCACGGCGGCGGTGGAGGCCCTGTCCCCCGGGGTGCGGGTCTGCGCCTTCGGCCATGTGGGGGACGGCAACATCCATTTCGACGTGCTGCAGCCCGCCGGCGGGGACGGGGCGGCGCATGCGGCCCTGCGGGACGCCGGCGCGCGGATCGTGCACGACATTGCGGCAGGGATGGGCGGCTCCATCTCCGCCGAGCACGGCCTCGGGACCATGAAGACGGCGGAGGCCCTGCGCTACAAGGACCCGGTGGCGGTGGCGGCCATGCGCGCGGTGCGGGCGGCGCTGGACCCGGGGCGGATCATGAACCCGCGTGTGTTGTTCTAGGGTCCGCGCGAGGTTCCCGGGTCAAGCCCGGGAATGACGATATTTATATAAAACAATTATTTAGCTGTCATTCCCGCCCTTGAGGCGGGAACCTCGATCCGGATGTGGCGGTTTGTTCTGACCAAGGTTCCCGGGTCTTCGCCCGGGAAGGACAGCCATTTGATATTTTTACTGTCGTCATTCCCGGCCTTGAGCCGGGAACCTCCAGCCGGTCAATCCCGCAAAAGCTCGTTGATCGAGGTCTTGGACCGGGTCTGGGCGTCCACCCGCTTGACGATCACCGCGCAGTAGAGGCTCGGCCCGCCCTTCGGGTCCGGCAGGCTGCCGGGCACCACCACTGAATAGGCGGGCACCCGGCCGCGGAACACCTCGCCGGTGGCCCGGTCTATGATCTTGGTGGAGCCGGACAGGAACACCCCCATGGACAGGACCGAGCCCTGCTCCACGATCACTCCTTCCGCCACCTCGGACCGGGCGCCGATGAAGCAGTCGTCCTCGATGATGGTGGGATTGGCCTGCAGGGGCTCGAGCACCCCGCCGATGCCGACGCCGCCGGACAGGTGCACATTGGCGCCGATCTGGGCGCAGGAGCCGACGGTGCTCCAGGTGTCCACCATGGTCGCCTCCCCCACCCAGGCGCCGATATTGACGAAGCTGGGCATCAGCACCGCGCCCTTCGCCACATGGGCGCCCCGGCGGACCACGGCGCCGGGCACGGCCCGAAGGCCGGCCTCGGCGAAGGCGGCCTCGCCCCAGCCGGAGAACTTGGTGGGGACCTTGTCCCACCAGGGACCGGGACTGCCCTCGTCGCCCATGATCCCATTGTCCCACAGGCGGAAGGAGAGCAGCACCGCCTTCTTCAGCCACTGGTGCGTGATCCAGGCGCCGTCGACCTTCTCCGCCACCCGGGCCGCGCCGCAGTCGAGGCGGTCGAGCACCTCGCTGACCAGGTCGCGGGCGTCGGCGTCGCGGGCGGACAGCTCCGTGCGGCGGTCCCACAGGGCTTCGATACGGGGCTCGAGATTGGACATGGCGTGGGGTTTCTCAGGCGCTGAGGCGGGCGGCCGCCAGGAACGGGGCCAGGGTCAGGGTGCGGTGGTGAATGAAATCCCCGGCCTCGTCCAGGGCGTGCGGGCCGACCAGCACCGTGGTCATGCCCAGCGCCGCCGCGGGAGCGAGGTTGCGGGCGTTGTCCTCGAAGAAGCAGGACGCCGCCGGAACCACCCCGTGGGTGCGGATCAGGGAGGCGTAGCTCTCCGGCCGGGGCTTGGGCGTCAGGTTGGCCGCCTCCAGATGGAAGACGTCGGCGAACAGGTCCGACAGGTTCAGGCTCTCCAGCACCCGCTCGGCGTGCCTGGCCGAGCCGTTGGTGAAGACGAGGCGCCGCCCGGGCAGCCGGGCGATCCCCGCCCGCACCGCCGGGTCCGGGGTCAGCCGGTCGTGGGAGACGTCGTGAACCTCGTCCAGGAAGCGGTAGGGGTCGATGCCGTACTGGCCCATCATCCCCGCCAGCGTGGTCCCGTGATCGTCCAGGAACCGCCGCTGCAGCACCCGGGCCTCGTCCCGGGCCAGCCCTGTCTCGCGCATCACGAAGTCGGTGATCCGGCCGTCGATCAGGGCCATGAATTCCGTCTCCCGGGGGTAGAGGGTGTCGTCCAGGTCGAAGATCCAGGTGTCGATTCCAGTCAGATCGGGGCCAATGGACTCCGGACGGCTCATGGCTTGATCAGCGTGCCGGCGCCGTGCTCGGTGAACAGCTCCACCAGCATGGCGTGGGGCCGACGGCCGTCGAGGATGACCACGGACTCCACCCCCGCCTCCACCGCGGCGATGGCGGTCTCGAGCTTCGGGATCATGCCCCCTCGAGCGACGCCGTCCGTGATGGCGGCGCGGGCCTCGGCCACGGTCATCTGCCGGACCAGCTGCCCGTCGGCCCCCAGCACGCCTGCCACGTCGGTCAGCAACAGCATGCGCTTGGCCCGCAGCGCGCCGGCCAGGGCGCCGGCCACGGTGTCGGCGTTGATGTTGTAGGTCTCCCCCGCGTCGGACACGCCGATCGGGGCGATCACCGGCACATAATCCTGGTCGGCGAAGATCAGGGCCTCGATGATCTTGGGGTCCACCCGGGTCGGTTCGCCGACAAAGCCCAGGTCCACCACCTGCTCCAGCTTGGACTCCGGGTCCTTGCGGGTGCGGGTGGCCTTGTCCACAGTGATCAGCCGGGCGTCCTTGCCGGACAGGCCCACCCCGCGCACGTCGGCCTCGGCCCCGGCGCGGTTGATCCAGTGGACGATCTCCTTGTTGATGGCGCCGGAGAGGACCATCTCGGCCACCTCCATGGTGGCCTTGTCCGTCACCCGCAGGCCGTCCACGAAGGTGGAGGTGACGCCGGCCCGATCCAGCATCCGGCTGATCTGCGGTCCGCCCCCGTGCACCACAACCGGGTGCACCCCCAGCAGCTTCAGCAGCACCGCGTCGGCGGCGAACTTCTGCGCCACGCTCTCCTCGCCCATGGCGTGGCCGCCGTACTTGATCACGACCGTCTCCCGGTCATAGATCTGGATATAGGGCAGGGCTTCGGCCAGGGTCCTGGCGGTGGCCCAGCCCTGTTCCTCGATGCTGGCCTGCGGGGCGTCGGTGGCGGGTGCGTCGGTCATGGGGGCGAGATAGCCGAAAGCTTCGGCCAAGGGGAGTGAAGATTTCACCGGACCCTGTCCGCGGGCCCCAGCCTTCCGCCCGGCCTTCCGCCCCGCCGTTGGGCAATCCTTAAAGGATGTTCGCTAACCCTGTTCGCCCCGTCTTCCCTCCGCGGCCCCCCGGCCGCGCCCAGCCCGGCGATCGATGGCCAGTCCGCAGGTCGAAACCAGTGTCCGAAGCCTGAGCCGCCTGCACAAGGCCGGCTCGACGGCGCGCGTGCTCGACCTGTTGCGGGTGATGGAGAACGCCCAGCTGGACAACGAGCCCATCGAGAAGCCGTTCTTCTCCCACCACATCCTGAACAAGTGCTTCGTCATCAAGCACCGGTTGCGCCGCAACGAGACGGAGATCTTCGAGGACGGCCGCACCACGGCGACCAAGATCCTGATCCCCATCGACTTCTCCAACCTGGACGCAGGCGGCCGCTATCTGTTCGTGGGGCAGCGCAATTATATCGAGACCCTGACCGAGGCCACCGGCGTCGATGTCTCGGCCCGGCCCACGGACATCCGGGTGATGGAGGCGCTGGAGCGGCTGCCCTCCTTCGATCCGTTCCTGCTGCGGGAGTGGCTGGCGCGGCACGGGGTCTATCCCGATCCCCGCTATTTCGAGCTCGGCCTGGGCGAGGTGGCGCGGATGGAGAGCTTCGTCTTCAAGGAGATCTCCCAGCTGGTGGCCATGTCCCTGATGGGGCGGTCGCATACGGAGAGCATCAACCGCCTGGTGAAGAAGCTGCTGTCGAGCCAGTACGACAAGGAGATGGAGCCCCTGCGGGACGTGCTGAAGCTGAACGACACCGAGTTCCGCGAGGGCATGTTCTGCTGGAAGGGTTTTCTCTACTACAAATGGTGCGCCAAGGCGGTGGAGGAGCAGATCGCCCCCGTGGTCCGGGAGATGCGCGACCGCCAGCCGATCCGCGGGGTCGATTCCGACGCGCAGATCGCGCTGGAGGCGTCTCGCCGGCGACTGGGCCGGGCCATGGTCACCACCTACAACCGGCTGGCCGACATCATCTCCAACTACGACCGCGCCTACGCCGAGATGACCTCGGCGCAGAACCCCCTGGCCTTCAAGCGCTTCCTGCTCAGCGCGCCCAGCCTGTTCGTGCAGCTGGGGGACTCCATCGGCCAGCTGCAGCACATCGTCCAGTTCTGGCGCTATCGCACCCACACCCTGGGGGACACGCCAATCCCCTTCGACGAATACGCCGACCTGCTGCGGGATTTCGAGGACGGGCTGACGGTCCGGCTGACCTGAGCTGACCCGACCCGGACGGGACTAGGCGAGGGCGGTCTCGTCCAGCAGGCCGGCGGCCAGGGCGATCTCGGCGCGCAGCTCGGCGATCCCGCCCGCCGTCTCGGACGAGGTGACCGCCACCCGCGGGAACGCCGCCGGGCGCCGGGCGATGGATGCGAGGCACCGCTGGGCCACGGCGGCGGCTTCCGCCGGGCGGATCTTGTCGGCCTTGGTCAGCACGATCTGGTAGGACACCGCCGCCAGGTCGAGGGCGTCCAGCGCCTCGGTGTCGGCGGCCTTCAGGCCGTGCCGGGCGTCGATCAGCAGATAGACCCGCTTCAGGTTCGGCCGGCCGCGGAGATAGGACCGGCCCAGGTTCTGGAACTTCCGCGTGTCGGTCTTGGCCGCCTTGGCGAAGCCGTAGCCGGGCAGGTCCACCAGCCGCACGCCGCAGTCCATGCGGAAGATGTTCACCTCCCGGGTGCGGCCGGGCTCGGACGAGGCGCGGGCCAGGCCGTGGCGGCCGGTGACGGCGTTGATCAGGCTGGACTTGCCCACGTTCGAGCGCCCGGCGAAGGCCACCTCCGGCGCGTCGGGGGGCGGCAGCTGGTCGATCTGGGCGCAGCCCATGACGAACTCCACCGGATGGGCGAAGCGGATCCGCGCGCTCTCCAAGGCCTCGGGCGTGAACAGCGGGGTGTCGGTCATGGGGCGGCGCCTTCCGGCGAAGAGGTGGGCGGCGAAGAGTTTGGCGGCGAAGAGCTTGACGGCGAAGAGGAGGTCCGCTCCCGGGCTAGCTGCGCCAGGGCCTTGCCCGCATCCTCGAGCAGCAGCGGAAAGGGGCGGTCCGGGGCGCCGGAGCGGGCGACGAACACATAGTCGCAGCCGGGCAGGGCCAGCTTCGGCAGCAGCGCCCGGGCGACTTCCCGCAGGCGGCGCTTGGCCTTGTTGCGCACCACGGCGCCGCCGATCTTGCGGGTGGCGGTGAAGCCGACCCGGACCTGGGGCTGGCCGTCCTCCCGGGGACGCATCTGCACCAGCACTGCGCCCCGGGCGCAGTAACGACCTTTCGCCGCGGCGAGAAACTCGGCGCGGCGGGTCAGGCGGGCGATGGCGTCAGCGGGCGCTGTCACGGCGGGCGACCCCTTCAGGTCGCGCAGGCGCGCGTCCTTTAAGCGTTCGGTCCGGGGCCGATCAGGCCGTCAGACGCTTGCGGCCGCGGGCGCGGCGGCGCGCGATGACCTTCTGGCCATTCTTGGTCGCCATACGGCTGCGGAAGCCATGACGGCGCTTGCGCACAAGGCGGCTGGGCTGGTAGGTGCGCTTCACGGCGGGCCTCGTTGTATCAAACGACGGTTTAAATTGAGCGCGCGTCTATGCGGCAATGCAGAACTTGTGTCAACTGTCGACACACCACGAGCCGCAGGGAAGTTGGCGTCAGACCATGCTGAGGGATATGTCCGGCCCGTCTTCGAACCCGTTCGGCGAGACGACCGGCGGCCCGCTGGCGACGCCCCGGGGCCTGTCGGACCGGCGGCGGATCGCCCTGATCAGCCTGATCGCCCTGTCGCCCCTGCTGGTCATGGGGGGCATGGCCCTGGACGCCGGTCATGTGCTCAGCCTGAGCCAGCTGCAGGCCCGCCGCCACCAGCTGCAGGACGCGGTGCGGGAGCATCCGGCGGTCAGCCTGCTCATCTATATGGGCCTCTATTTCCTGGTGACGGGCTTCTCCCTGCCCGGCGCCCTGGTGATGACCCTGGCGGGGGGCTTCCTGTTCGGCCTGTGGGAGGGCGCCGCCGCCGCCGTCTGCGGGGCCACCGCCGGCTGCGCGGCCATGTTTCTCGCCGCCCGCTCCGCCTGGGGCGAGGCCCTGCGCGCCCGGGCCGTCCGCGCCGGCGGCCTGGTGGCCCGGATCGAGGCGGGGGCCAGCCGCAACGCCTTCACCTCGATCCTGATGCTGCGACTGATCCCGGGGGTGCCCATCTGGCTGGTGAACGTCACCGCCGGCCTGCTGCGAATGCGGATGGCCGCCTATCTGACGGCGACGGTGGTGGGGATCGCCCCCTCCACCCTGGTCTACGCCGCCATCGGCTCGGACTTCGGGCGGATGTTCGAGCGGGGCCAGCGGCCGGATCCGGCCCTGCTGCTGCAGCCCCAGTGGCTGGCGACCCTGGCGGGACTGGCGGCGCTGGCCCTGATCCCCGCCGCCTGGCGGGTCTGGCGCCAGACCCGGCGTCCCGGATCGCCGCAGGGGTGACCGGGAGCGGATGAATTCCACCGGCCGTCGGATCGCGGCGATTGCCTGCGCCCCGGGGGTGAAGTAGGTCGAAGGGCGGGCCGGCCGGACGTTGCGGATCCGGCCCATGCGGACAGGAATCGAGGATCCATGACCGTTGGCGCGAAAGAGCGTCGCCAGCGCTGGCCCTTCAGGGGCTGGCCGGGCGGGTTGTCCGCGCGCCTCCTCGGGCTGACGGCCCTGTTCGTCATGCTGGCGGAACTGATGATCCTCGGCCCCTCCCTGGCGGGATTTCACGAGAACTGGCTGATCGTCCGCACCCGGCTGGCCGAGGAGGCCTCGGTGGCGGTGGAGCTGGCGCCCCCCGGCGCGATCCCTCAGCGCAAGACCGCCCAACTGCTGGAGGGCGCCGGCGTGGTCACCGTGGCCGTGTCGTCCCACGGGCTGCGCCGGCTGCTGCTGGCCGGGCCGCGGATGGAGACTGCGCCCACCCTGATCGACCTGCGGCGCCGCAACAGCTTCGACCGCCTGGCCGCCCCCTTCGAGACCCTGGCGCCGGGACCGCCGCGGATGCTGCGGGTGGTGGCCAAGCCCCAGTTCCGCGACGGCGACTTCATCGAGATCGTGGCCCCTGAGGCGCCGCTCCGGGCGGACCTGACCGCCTATCTGGGCAGCATCCTGGCCAGCTCCGCCTTCATCTCCCTGGTGGCGGGGGTGCTGGTCTATGTGTCCCTGAACGCGGTGCTGGTGCGGCCCATGCGCCGCATCACCGGGGCGATGGAGCGGTTCCGCGCCCGGCCCGACGACCCCCAGGCCCGGCTGAAGCCCAGCGGGCGCGACGACGAGATCGGCCGCGCCGAGGTGGAGCTGAACCAGATGCAGGAGGACCTGCTGGCCGCCCTGCACAGCCGCGCCCGCCTGGCCGCCCTGGGGGAGGCGGTGGCCAAGATCAATCACGACCTGCGGAACATGCTGACCAGCGCCCAGTTCGCGTCGGAGCGGCTGGCGGCGTCCGGCGACCCCAATGTCACCCAGGCCCTGCCCCGGCTGGAGCGCGCCCTGGACCGCGCCGTGCGTCTGGCCGAGGGGGTGCTGGCCTATGGCAAGTCCGAGGAGGCGGCGCCCGCGCCCCAGGCCCTGGATCTCGCCAGCGTCCTGCAGGATGCGGGGGAGGATGCGGGGCTCTCCGGCGCCGATCCCGCCGCCCCCGGAGACGAGGGCGCCGTCACCCTGGAGATCGACGCCAGCGCCCGCCGGCAGGTGCGGGCGGACCCGGACCAGCTGCACCGGATCTTCGTCAACCTGTTCCGCAACGCCCGTCAGGCCATCGAGACCCGCCCCGCGGCCGAGCCGGCGGGCCATGTCCGGGTGACGGCGGCGGAAGCGGACGGGCGGCTGCTGATCCGGATCGCCGACAACGGGCCGGGCCTGCCCGAACGGGCGCGGGCGCGGCTGTTCCAGGCCTTTTCCGGGTCCCAGCGGCCGGACGGCGCGGGCCTCGGTCTCGCCATCGCCCGGGAGCTGGCGGCGGGGCATGGCGGCGGCCTGGCCCTGGTCGAGTCCACCGACGCGGGCGCGACCTTCGAGCTGGCCCTGCCCCTGGCCGCCGCCGCCGACGGCTGAGCCGCGACGGTCAGTCCTTGCGGGCCACGGCCTCCCGCCGGGGGTCCTGGGCGGTCTCCAGCCCCCCGCGGCGCAGGGCGAAGCCGTTGAGGCCGGAGCTCTCACCCGCATCCGGATGCACGGTCAGCCCGTGGGCCTTCAGCGCCGCCGCCACGGCGGGATCCATGCCCTTCTCCACCGAGACCACGTCCCCCCGGGCCACCACATTGGGCAGGTTGACGGCCTCCTGCAGGGACAGCTTCCAGTCGATCCAGCCCACCAGGGCCTTGGCCACATAGGCGACGATGGAATTGCCGCCGGGGGAGCCGATGGCGGCCACCGGGCGACCCTTGTCGTCGAACACGATCACCGGGGACATGGACGAGCGCGGCCGCTTGCCCGGCCCCGGCGCATTGGCCGCCGGGCGTCCGTCCACGCCGGTGGGGGACGAGAAGTCGGTCAGCTGGTTGTTCAGGAACATGCCCGCCGCCATCCGGCCGGAGCCGAAGACCGATTCCACCGTGGTGGTCATGGAGACGATGTCCCCCCAGCGGTCGATGATCACGAAATGGGTGGTGCCGCCGGGCTCGCGGGTGCCGTCGGGACCCGGCGCAGGCGCGCCGGGCGGCCGGCCCGGGGGCGGGGCTGCGGCGCCGGTGGTGGGGATCAGCGCCGCCCGCCCCGCCCCGTAGGCGCCGTCGAGCAGTCCGACCACCGGCGTGGTCACGAAGTCCGGATCCCCTTCGTAGAAGTCCCGGTCGGCATAGGCCAGACGGCTCGCCTGGGCGAACAGGAACCACGCCTGCGGGTCCCTGGGCCCGCGGGCGGCGATGTCGGTGTGGCTGAGGATGTTCAGGATCTCCAGCACGCCGACGCCGCTGGCCGGCGGCGGGGGCGCGCAG
>CAINOV010000265.1 GCA_903851655.1 uncultured Caulobacterales bacterium | reverse complement strand
GCGATTGATCCTGACGGAGGTTCCCGGGTCTTCGCCCGGGAATGACAGCTAATTTTGTATTTTTATCAGTCGTCATTCCCGCCCATGAGGCGGGAACCTCCATCAACGCGTGGCGAATAATCCGGATCCAGGTTCCCGGGTCTTCGCCCGGGAATGACAGCTCATTTTATAACAAAAGCTGTCATTCCCGGCCTTGAGCCGGGAACCGCCCTCCGCACGCCCCCTAGCCGAACATCTCGTCATCCACCGGAACCGGCAGGCGCAGCCGCGCCAGTGGGCGGTCGAGGCGGTCGAGGGCCAGGCGGGCGGCCTGGTGGCCGGCGGCCACGGCGGGCTCGAAGGCGCGCCAGTCGCGCAGCTCCACCCCCTCGATCCGCGGCACGATCAGGAGGTCGCAGGCCTCGTGCGCCATGGCGGTCTCCTTCTGTGTCGGCGCCGTGGCGGCGCGGATCAGGATCGAGACAATGGGCGGGCCGTGGCGCCACTCCCCCGAGGCCAGCCAGCGCAGGATCGACGGCGGCCGGGCGATGTCCTGGGCGTTCAGCCCCTCGGCCACGGCCACGTCGACCCCCACCACCGGGCCCCGGTGCCAGCTGCGCATCAGCTCGGTGGGCAGGTTGCACATGACCGCCCCGTCCACCAGCACGTCGTCCCCCATCACCACCGGCGGCAATATGCCCGGCAGGGCGACGGAGGCCCGGAGCGCCCGGCGGACCTTGCCCTTGCGGTGCTGGAAGGTCTCCGCCGTGGTCAGGTTGGACGAGGTGCACAGGAACGGCAGCCACAGGTCGCCGATGTCCACATCGCCGAAATGCTGCTTCAGCCGCGCCTTCACCGTCAGGCCCCGGGTCATGGCCACCATGGGAAAGGTCAGGTCCCCCAGGGGGTTGGAGGTGACGAAGGCCGCGCGGATCCGGTCGGAGATCTCCTGGTCGTCCCAGCCCGCCGCATAGCCCGCCGCCACCACCGCCCCCATGGAGGCGCCGGCCACGAAGTCGATGGGATGGCCCGCTTCCCGCAGGGCCCGGATCACCCCCACATGGGCGTAGGCCCGCGCCCCGCCTCCGGAGAGGGCCAGTCCCACGGACGTGCCGGTGAGGATTCGGGCGATCCGGTCGATGTCGCGTCCCATGCGCCGCACATGGAAGTGGCGGATGGCGTGCTGGCTTTCCACCCAGGCCTCTGACCCTGTGGGGCGGATCGCCTCGGGGGGCTGGATCAGGATCAGGTCGGTCTGCCGCTGCAGCTGGGCGGCGGCGCGCACGACGGAGGCGGGGGCCTTGGGCGCCGGCTGGTCCCCCCGGCCCAGCAGGAACAGCCGGTCCACCTGCCGGGCGCACAGATGGGCCCAGTCGGTCTCGTCCGGCTCGGCGCTCAGCAGCACCACGTCATTGGCCTGCTCGATGCGCGAGAACCACTCGGTGGTCTGGTGGGCGCCCTCCGCCCCGATCACGGCGGCGGAAAAGCCCTGGTCCATGGCCGACTGGGCCACGGCCTGGACAAAGCCCCGGGCGTCGACGCCGCCGCTGACGGCGACGAAGCCGAACACGGTGGGCCGCCCGGCGCCGCTGCGGGTCTGGGGCTGGCGGGCGCGCAGGATCATCAGCCGGGCGAGCTCGGCCATCACGTCGGGATGCTTGCGCGCCTCTGTGAAGAAGGTCTGGCGGGACAGGGCCAGGATCTCGGAGTCCCGCAGGGCGGTGACGGTGGCCGAGTGGGGCGTGCCAGCGATCAGGGCCATTTCCCCGGCCGGCTCGCCGGGCTTGATCACCCCGACCAGCTCTCCGGCGCCGCCGGGGCCGTCGCGGACCACGCCCAGGCGTCCGGCCCGGACGAAGTAGAGGGTGTCCGCCGGTTGCCCCGCCCGGTAGAGCGGCCGGCCGCCGGGGAGCGAGAACCACACCACCCCCTTGGCCGCATGGGGGCCGGTGAACAGCCGCGAAAGCGCGCTGTCGGACTGTCCGGGGGCGGGACCTTTCATGTGACTCGAATATTAGGCGCAAAATGTCGCGGCGTCGCGGCGATATCGCCCCAACGGGCCAAAGCTGTGCTAAACCCCAGGGACTGTCGGGGGCGATCCGGGGAGGATCGGCGAAGGTTGCGCTGGCCTGTCGCCCTCGAGTGGATTTGAGGGATTTTCGACCATGTCCGCCAACCGGTCACGGATGCTGACCACCCTAGTCGCGCTCGCCGCCCTGTCGCTGGCGGCGGCCAGCCTGTCCGCCTGCTCTCGCCGGAGCGCCGCGCAGGGCGATCAGGCCCCGCCGCCGCCCCCCGCCGCGCCCAGGCCGCCGCCGGAGGCTGAGCCGACCACCCCCGCCAACGCCACGGGCAACGCCCTGGCCGGGAACACCCAGTCGGTCAATGACGGGGCCTTCGGACCGGACTATGCTCCGCCTCCGCCCGCCAGCGCGCCGTCGAACGCCACCACGGCCGCGCCGCAGCATTGATCCGGTCGTCTTCTCCCGTGGGGTTTGCGGGCGGGGTCGTCCGCCAGAGAGCCCGCAAGACACCAGGAGCCGGACATGACTGATCCCATCTCGCCCAAGTTCGTCGACGTGCAGGACGAGGCGTCCGACCCGTCGGTGCTGCTGGAGGCGACGCCGGAGGGCGTGGCCGTGCTGCTGCTGAACCGGCCGACGCGGAAGAACGCCTTCAACGCCCGGATGATCGTGTCCCTGACCGAGGCCTTCGACACCCTGGCCGGGGCGGAGGGGGTGCGCATCCTGTTCCTCCGCGGCGCCGGCGGCGCCTTCTCAGCGGGGGCGGACCTGGAGTGGATGCGCCGCGCCGGGACCCTGAGCGAGGCGGAGAACCGCGACGACGCCCTGGACCTGGCCAAGATGCTGCACGCCCTGCGCAAGCTGCCCATGCTCACCGTGGCCCTGGTGGAGGGGCCGGCCTTCGGCGGCGGCGCCGGGCTGGTGGCCGCCTGCGACATGGCCGTGGCCACGGCGGACGCTCAGTTCTCGTTCTCGGAGGTGAAGCTCGGCCTGACGCCGGCCACCATCAGCCCGTACGTGGTGGAGGCGATCGGCGCCCGGAACGCCCGGCGGCTGTTCGCCCTGGGCGGCCGCTTCGGCGCCGGGGAGGCCCTGCGTATCGGCCTGGTGGACCGGGTCGTGGCCTCCGCCGAGGCGCTGGACGCCGCCCAGGAAGCCCTGGCGGAAGAGATCATGGCCTGCGCGCCGGGCGCGGTGGCCGACGCCAAGCAGCTGGCCGACGACGTGGCCGGCCGGACCGTGGATCACGCCCTGATGGAGGAGACGGCCCGCCGCATCGCCGCGCGCCGGGTCTCGCCCGAGGGGCGCGAGGGTCTGGCGGCCTTCTTCGACAAGCGCAAGCCGGCCTGGATGGGCTGACGCGCGGGGGCGCGCAAACGGGGGGACGTCCATGAGTCACGACCTGGAGACGGCGGCGGCGGGATCGGTGGGCGGCTTTCTTCGCCGCAAGCCTGCGGGCGAGCACGCCCTGCCCCTCGGGACCCCCTGCGCCAACTGCGCCACGCCCCTGCAGGGGCCCTGGTGCCACGCCTGCGGCCAGCTGGGGGAGGATTTCCACCGCTCCACCGCCAAGCTGCTGATGGAGACCATCGAGGGCGTGTTCCACTTCGACGGGCGGCTGTGGCGCACCCTGCCGGACCTGGCGCTGCGGCCCGGGCGGCTGACCCGCAGCTATCTGGACGGTCACCGGGCGCCGCAGATCCCGCCGCTGCGCCTGTTCCTGGTGGTGCTGCTGCTGGTGTTCGTGGTGGGCGGCCTGCCCAAGGGCCACGGCAAGGACACGATCGTCGGCGTCAACGCCCCGGCGGGCGCGGCGGGCGCGGCGGGTTCGACGGAGACCAAGGGCCTCTCCGACCTGACCCCGGACCAGCGCGCGGCCCTGAAGCGGGCGGCGGACAAGGTCCAGGTCAAGCTGGGCTCGGACCACACCAACGTCCAGGCCAGCGACTGGGTGAAGCAGCGCCTGGAAAAGGTGATCGACGACCCCGAGCGCTTCTATCTGGTGCTGGAAAGCTGGGGGGAGCGGTTCGCCTTCCTCATGCTGCCCCTGTCCACCGCGCTGCTGGCGGCGGCCTTCCTCTGGCGGCGGGAGTTCTTCCTGTTCGACCACGTGATCTTCTCCCTCCACAGCCTGTCCTTCCTGGGGCTGGTGATCAGCGCGGCCATGATCGCGCCGTTCGATCTGGGGGGCGTGCTGCTGCTGGCCCTGCCGGTCCACCTGTTCCTGCACCTGCGGGGGGTCTATGGCGGCGGCGTGGTCATGACCCTGCTGCGGATGGGGTGGCTGTTCTTCGGCGCCCTGGTGGGCGTGACCTTCATCGTCCTCGGACTGCTGGCGGTGGGTCTCAACGCCATGGCCTGACCCCCGCCCCGGGCTCGCGGGCCGGGACGGACTCAGCTATGACGGCGCCATGGCCTTACATCTCATCAAGCTGTGCGTCGGTGTCGAGCGGGTCGAGGACCTGGAAGCCTATTGGCGGGGCGAGACCCGTCGCCGGGTCTACACCCGCCAGACCCCCAAGCGGGCGGACGAGCTGACCGACGGCGGCTCCCTTTACTGGGTGATCAAGGGGATCATCCAGTGCCGCCAGACCATCGCCGCGGTGGAGACGCTGGGGGAGGGGACGGCTGCGCGGTGCGAGATCGTCGTCGACCTGCCGGTGATCCGCACCCACGCCGCCCCCCGCCGCCCGTTCCAGGGCTGGCGTTATCTTCCGCCGGAGGAGGCGCCGCCGGACCTGTCCGACGGCGACGGCGGACAGACCGCCCCGCCGGAACTGGCCCGCGCGCTCCGCGAGCTGGGCGCCTGGTGAGGGGACTGGAGCTTGATCGAATCTTATAAATTCATGTCATTCCCGGGACAGCACCCGGGCGCCGGGTTCCGGATTTAGCGCTTGGTCCTGAACAAGGTTCTCGGCTCAGGGCCGAGAATGACAACAATTGAAAATACAAAATTGGCTGTCATTCCCGGGCGAAGACCCGGGAACCTCTATCCGGATAAAACACCCCGCCCTGTCGCGCGCCCGCGCCGCCGGCGGAATTCCGTGAGCGAATCCCTTCAATGTGTTAACTCTGCGACCCGTTCCGCACGGGTTGACTGAGTCGTTCCTTCCAGACGATGGAGCCATGCTTGAGCCAGATTTCCCTGACCCGCGGCGCCGCGCCGCGTCCCACTGACCGGGCCCAGATCATTGTCATCGGCAATGAGAAGGGCGGGGCCGGCAAGTCGACCCTGGCCATCCACATCGCCACGGCGCTGCTGCACGCCGGCGCCCGGCTGGCGGTGATCGACCTGGATCTGCGCCAGCAGTCCGTCGGCCACTTCTTCGCCAGCCGCCGGACCTGGTCGCAGGCCAATGGCGTCGAGGTGCCCATGCCCTGGGCCATGCCCCTGGCGGACGACGCCGCCCAGCTGGCCAAGGCCTCGGCGGAGGATCAGGCGGTCGCCTTCGAGACCGCCTTCGCCACTGTGGCCGCGGAGGCCCAGTTCGTTCTGATCGACACCCCCGGCTCCGACACCGGCCTGTCCCGCCTGGCCCATGGCAAGGCGGACCTGATCATCACGCCGATGAACGACAGCTTCGTCGACTTCGACATGCTGGGTCAGGTGGATCCGGTGACGCTGGAGCTGGTCCGGCCCAGCACCTATTCCGAAGTGGTCTGGGAGGCCCGCAAGCAGAAGATGCTGAGCGAGCGCCGCTCGGTGGACTGGGTGGTGCTGCGCAACCGCCTCGCCACCTCCGAGGCCCGCAACCGCAAGCGGCTGGAGGAGCGGATCGACGTCCTGGCCAAGCGGGTGGGCTTCCGGGTCGGGCCGGGCATGCGCGACCGGGTGATCTTCCGCGAGCTGTTTCCCTTCGGCCTGACCGTGGCGGACCTGTCCTCCACCGTGCGGCCGGTGCCGGTGTCCCTGACCCATGTGGCCGCCCGGCAGGAGCTGCGGGCGGTGATGCAGTCGGCCGGTCTCGGCGACCTGATCGAACCCCGGTCCATCGGCGGGGCCGAGGGCGCCGCGCCGAAGAGCGCCGGGATCAAGGCCTCGGCGCGGGTCTATCGTCCGGTGGCCGCCAGCCCGCAGCGCTGATGACCCTGTTCGGGGCCCTGGCCCTGCTGTTTCTGGGGGTGGTGATCGGCCCGCCGGTGCGGCGCTGGTGGGTCAGGGTCGCCGGAGGGACGTGGCGCCCCGGCGCGGGGGTCCTCGGACTGGCCTGTCTCGCCGCCGCCCTGTTTTCCGGGGTCCGCGGCGCAGGCGTCGTCGCCGCCGTGCTGGCGATCATCGGCCTGTTGCTGGTCTTCGCCGCCCGCCAGAGGGGCGCCTTTCCCTTCGGCCTGAACGCCTCGCGCTTTCGCCCCGGGCCGCCCCCCGGTTCGGGCCAGACCCCCGGTCCGGCGCCCGGCATGAGCCGCGCGGATGCGGCCGCCATTCTCGGCGTGCCGACGGACGCGGACGCGAAGACCGTGCAGGAGGCCTATCTCAGACAGATCCGCCGCGCCCATCCGGACGCCGGCGGGACCCCGGGACTGGCGGCCCAGCTGAACCGCGCCCGGGAGGTGATGAGCGGTCGGACCTAAGCCGCGGCCACGGCCGGCGCGCTCAGCATCGCCGGGTCGAACACCTTGCCCAGGGTCAGCACCGTGACCATCCGGTCCTCCAGCGGCAGGAAACCGCGGATGAAGTCCGGCGCCACATTGCCGGCGACGCTGCCGGAGGCCTGGATCTGGTCGCCATTGATCATCATGGTGTCGCAGACCGCCTCGACCAGCAGGCCGACCTGGCCCACGGGCAGATGGGCGACGACGATCACGTTGCGTTCGCCGGCCTCGGTGGCGCCCATGCCCAGTCGCAGGCCCAGGTCCACCACCGGCATCACCACGCCCCGCAGGCTGATGACGCCGCGGACATAGTCGGGCGCCTGGGCGATGGGCGTTTCCTGCGCCCAGCCGCGGATTTCCAGAATGTCGCTGATGTCGACGCAGAACTCCTGTCCGCGGACGATGAACGAGATCAGTTCAATGGCGGAGGTCACGTCAAGACTGGCGGAGGTGTCCGGTTTCATCGGCAAGGTCCCCAAAAGATCGTAACTTAATGTTACGCAGGCGAACCTTAACAAGTGGATGACGCGGGAACCTGTCCGCAGCCCTATTTCTGCATCGCGTAGATCTTCACCAGCTCGTACATGAAGTCACGACCGCGATAGAGGGAGCTCACGCGGATCCGCTCGTTCAGGCCGTGCACGCCATTGCCGTCCAGATCGCCGAAGATGCCCGACACGCCGTAGGTGGGAATGCCCACGGGGGTCAGGAAGGCGCCGTCCGTGGCGCCGGGCTGCAGCAGCGGAATGATCGGCACGCCGGGCCACATCTTCGCCGCCACGGTCTCGATGGGCTTCATGATCTCCGGCGTCAGGGGCGGCGGCGTGGTGCTGACCTCGCTGCGGGCGCCCATGGCGGTGACGGTGATCTTGGGGTCGGCCACCAGGGTCTGCAGGGTCTGGCGCACCTCCTCCGCCGTGGTTCCGGGGAAGATGCGACAGTTCACATTGGCCCGGGCCCGCTGCGGCAGGGCGTTGGTGGCGTGTCCGCCCTCCAGCATGGTGGCGACGCAGGTGGTGTGGATCATGCCGTTCAGGCCGGGATCCTCGGACAGGGTCGCCGCCGCCCTGGCGTCCGTGGGGTCCTTGGCGAAGGCGGCCATGGCCTGGCCCATGGGGCCCGGCGTGATCGTCGCCATCCGGGCGAAGAAGGTGCGCGAGGCGTCGGTGGCCTGGTAGGGGAACTCATACTGGCTGATCCGGGTCAGGCCGCCCGCCAGGTGATAGATGGCGTTGTCCTTGGTCGGCCGGGATGAGTGTCCGCCGGGATTGGTCACCTCCAGCCGATAGTCCTGGGGGAACTTCTCCCCGGCCTGGACGTTGAAAACCACCGGCTTGCCGTCGGCGTCCAGCCGCCCGCCCGCGCCCTCGTTCAGGGCGAAGGCGGCGTCGATCAAAGCGCGCTCGTGCGTGGCCAGGTAACCCGCGCCGTTGAAGGCGCTGGCGGTTTCCTCGCCGCAGGTCAGCGCCAGTTTCACGTCCCGGCGGGGCTTGAAGCCCGTGGTCTTGAACCGCACCAGGGTGTCGACCCAGACCGAGGCCTGCGCCTTGTCGTCGCTGGCGCCGCGGGCGTAGAAATAGCCGCCCTCCTCGATCAGGGTGAAGGGGTCGCGGGCCCAGTCCTCGCGCCGCGCCTCGACCACGTCGATATGCGCCAGCAGCAGCATCGGCCGGGCCTTGGGGTCGGTCCCGTGCAGCACCGCCACCAGTCCGCCCTCCTTCGGATGACCCTCGGCGGCGAAGGGGTGGATGTCGGCGTCGGCGAAGCCCGCCGCCTTCAGGTGCGCGGCCATCCGCTCCGCCGCCAGGGTGCAGCTGCCCGAGGACAGGCTGGTGTTGGTCTCCACCAGTTCCTTGTAGACGGCGCGGAAGCTGTCCTGATCCGGCCGCAGGGTCACCGGGGCGTCGGCGGCGGACGCGGTCCCGGCCAGCAGGCCGAGCGCCAGGCTGGCGCGGATCAGATGGGCCTTCATGGGGAAGCTCCGGACGTCAGGGAGGGTGTAGCGGGGGGCGAGATCATGCGCGCCGCGTGCGCCGCCCGCCGGACCGGCCGGGGCGCCCGCCGGGGTCAGCCGGCGGTGCGGGTCAGTCGATCAGCCGGCTGGCCGTGTCCGACGCGCTGGTGAAGCCCGTCCACTGGATGATCTCCCCGGACAGGGCCGGAGCCGCCAGCTGCGGCGCGGCCGGCTCCATCCCCGCGGGGGCCGCATGCTCCGGACCCGCCGCCTCGACGAGTTGGGGCGCAGCCGCCGGAGGCGACGCGACGGGAGGCGACGCGACGGGGGGCGCAGCAACGGGTGTCGCCTCGCGGAGCGGACGCGGCGGCGGGGTCCAGAACTGGGGCGCTGCGGCGAACGCCGGCGCCGGCGCGGCCGGGCTGGTCGGGTCGTTGGCGGCGTCCGCGCCGTCCTGCGCAGTGGGGCGGCCGCCGTCGCCGGGGGCGGGCGACCCGCCGGCGGGACCGGACACCGGCGAGACCGGGGCCGCGGGCGGCGGCGCGGCGGGCGCCGGGCCGGAGGTGAAGGGCGTGGCGACGAGCGGGGCGGCGGCGACGGCCGTCGTCCGCAGGGCGGGGGCCGGGGCGACGACGCCCTTGCGGCCCTTGGGCGCCTTCAGCACCGGCTTGAGGGCGTCGGTGACGAACAGGGCGGCCGCGGCGTTGCGCCAGGCGCTGAGTTTCGGCGAACGCAGGGACTTGGCCACGTAATAGGCGCCCAGGGTGCCGCTGAACAGATGGATGCGCGAGGCCGGGCCGAACCAGACATCGGGCTGCGTCTTGCGGCGGAACATCCGCGCGCCGAAGGTGGCGAACTTCAGCAGGATCAGGGCGCCGAACACCTCCAGCGCCACCTTGCCCGGCTTGATGTGGTCCAGATTGAGCTTCGGGGCGTGAAGCTGCGGCGCGGTCAGGTGCGGCGCCTCGAGATGCGGGAAGTGCAGCCCCCCGGCCGCGTGCGGCGCCGCCACCGCCGTCGCGGCGCCCACGGACCCGCCCGGTCCGCCGGCGGCGGCCACGTGCTGGTTGTGCAGGATCTTTTGCTCCTCCAGCACCAGTTCGATCAGGAACAGGGCGCCGATGCCGAAGATGGCCGGATGTGCCTTGGCCACGTGGCCGATGGTCTCGAGAATCGCCAGGCCCGTGTGATTGTGGACCTGCATCCGCTCATTATAAGTGGAATGGGCCAGACCGAGCACCTGGCCCAGGTCCGTGCTCGCCATCGAGCCTAGTCTTTCAACGATTCCAGCCATGGGCGAACGCTCTCGAGAATGGTTAATGCCATAATTAACCGAAAATCGCGCGGTGTGCGAAGGGATTCGTTTGTCACGCTAAGTCTGGGTTATCAGGATGTCATAGGCGCAACGGTGCGCCGGCGCAGGGATCGGGTGACGGATGAGCGGACAGAGACGCAAGGGCGGCGGATCCATGGCCTTGAGGCTGGCCCTGATCCGCAACATTCACGGCTATCTGGGCCTGTTCATCGCCCCCAGCGTGGTGTTCTTCGCCGTCACCGGCGCCCTGCAGCTGTTCAGCCTGCACGAGGCGCACGGGGACTATCACCCGCCGGCGATCATCGAGAAGCTCGGCAACCTGCACAAGGACCAGCGCTTCGCCCTGAAGGAACACAAGGCCAGGCCGCCCGCCGCCGCGGCGACGGCCGCCGCGGCGCCGCCGGAAGCCGATCACGACCACGCCGATCACGACCACGGCGATGCGGACGCCGCGGACCATGACCATGATCACGCCGATGCGGGTCCCGCCGGGACGGCCAAGGCGCCGGCGGTGGCCAAGTCGGCGGAGGCCAAGCCGGCGGAGGCTGGTCCGCCCCTGAAGGAAGTGGCCCTCAAGTGGCTGTTCCTGCTCGTCGCCACCGGGCTGACCCTGTCCACCCTGCTGGGGGTGTGGATGGCGCTGCTGCCGCATCGGCGCAATGCGCTGGGAATTGCGCTGCTGATCGCGGGCCTGGTCCTGCCCGCGGCCTTGGCCCTGCTCTAGACCGGGGGCGGCCATGACGGACGAGGAGCTGCACCGCCCCCTGGTGGGGCGACCGGGGGGCCGGGCGTTGCTGAACACGCCCGCGCTGCTGGTGGACGGCCCGGCGCTGGACCGCAACATCGCCCGGATGGCCGCCTTCGCCGCGTCGGCGGGGCTGAGGCTGCGCCCGCACGCCAAGACCCACAAGTCGCCGGACATCGCCCGGCGGCAGATCGCCGCCGGCGCGGTCGGCCAGTGCTGCGCCAAGCTGGGGGAGGCCGAGGCCCTCGCCGCCCACGGGGTGGACGCCGGGCTGTTGATCACCTCGCCCGTGGTGGGTCCGTCCGCCGTGGCCCGGCTGGCGGCCCTGAATCTCGCCGCGACGGACCTGATGTGCGTCGTCGACCATCCGGAAGGCGCCCGGGCGCTGGGCGCGGCGGCCCTGGCGGCGGGCAAGCCCCTGACCGTGCTGATCGACATCGACCCGGGCCTCCACCGCACCGGGGTGGCGGACGCCGCCGCCGCCGTGGCGCTGTTCCGGGTGATCGGCGAGACGGCCGGCCTCGCCTATGGGGGGGTGCAGTTCTATTGCGGCGCGCACCAGCACATCGCCGCCCTGGCCGAGCGCCGCGCGGCGATGGAGGAGCGGGCCGCCTATCTGCGCGCCGTCATCGCCGCCCTGACCGAGGCCGGGGGCAAGCCCGCCATCGTCACCGGGGGCGGGACGGGCACTCACCGGATCGATGCGACTCTTTACGTGTTCACCGAGCTGCAGGTGGGCTCCTATGTCTTCATGGACCGGCAGTATCTGGACTGCGAGTTCGACCTCGCCGACCCCTACGAGACCGCGCTGATGGTGGAGAGCCGGGTGGTCAGCGGCAACACCCCGGGCCTCGTGACCATCGACGCCGGGCTGAAGGCCTTCGCCACCGAGGCCGGGGCGCCGGTGGTGCTGTCCGGGGCGCCGGCGGGAACGGTCTACCGCTTCATGGGGGACGAGCACGGGGCCCTGATCCGCAGGGACGGCGACCTGCCGGGCCTCGGACAGGCGGTGACCCTGGGCGCGCCTCACTGCGACCCGACGGTCAATCTCTACGACACCTATCACGTGGTGGACGGGGACACGCTGATCGCCCTGTGGCCCGTGGCCGGCCGCGGCCGGTCCCGATGAGCGCGCCGATGGAGACCCTGACCCAGGTGCGGCACCGCAAGGTGCTGGGCCCCTGGCAGGCGGCGACGGTGGTGGTGGGCATGGTGGTGGGGGCGGGGATCTTCCGCTCCGCCTCCGGCGTGGCCCAGATGCTGGACAGTGGGCCGATGCTGTTGCTGGCCTGGGCGGCGGGGGGGCTGTTCGCGCTGGCCGGCGCCTTCACCTATGCGGAGCTGGCCACCAGCTTTCCCCATCCCGGCGGCGACTACCGCTTCCTGCGGGAAGCCTTCGGCCCCGGCGCGGCCTTCCTGTTCGCCTGGTCCCGGTTCTCGGTGATCTTCACCGCCTCGGGCGCCCTGCTGGCCTTTGTCGCGGCGGATTACCTGTCGCAGATCGTCCCCCTGAACGACCAGGGCAAGGCCGGTGTCGCGGCCCTGGCGGTGGTGGGGCTGACGGCGGTGAACCTGCGCGGCCTGCGCTTCGGCGCCGGAGGACAGGCGGTGCTGGTGACGCTGGACGTGCTGGCGCTCCTGTCCCTGGGCGGGGCGGCGGCGTGGCTGGCCGCGCACGGGACCCCGTCCCTGACGCCGATGATGACCGCCGCGGCCAAGGCCGGCGCGGCCCAGCCCCTGTCCGCCGACGCCCTGGCCCGGTTCGGCGCGGCCATGGTGTTCATCATGCTGGCCTATGGGGGCTTCAACGACGCCGCCACCCTGTCGGCGGAGGTGAAGGGGCCGCGGGACATGACGCTGGCCATGGTCGGCGGCATGGGACTGGTGACCCTGCTCTATCTCCTGGCCAACTGGGCCTATCTGCGGGGCCTCGGTCTCGCCGGTCTGGCGAAGTCGGATGCGCCGGCGGCGGACCTGATGCGGCTGGCCTTCGGCCCGGCGGGGCAGGCGGCCATGGTGGTGTTCGTCTGCACGGCGGCGCTGGCGGTGCTGAACGCGCTGGTCATCGTCGGCGGCCGGACCCTCTACGCCGCCGCCTCGGACGAGCCGGCCCTGGCCCGGCTGGCGGAGTGGGACGAGGGCCGCGGCGTGCCCCGCATGGCCATCTGGGCGCAGACCGGCATGACCCTGCTGCTGATCGGCTGGGGCGCGGTCACCGGGCGGGGCTTTTCCGCCATGGTGGACTTCCTGTCGCCGGTGTTCTGGCTGTTCCTGACCCTGACCGGGCTGGCCCTCGTGGTGCTGCGGCGGACCCGGCCGGACGTGGCCCGCCCGTACCGCGTGCCCCTGTTCCCGCTGACCCCCCTGGTGTTCGCGGCGGGGTCGGCGGCGGTTTTGATGTCGAGCATCGGCTATGTGGGCCTGGTGGGCTGCGCGCTCAGCTTCGGCATGCTGGCGCTGGGCCTGGTGCTGCGGGCCGGGTTGCGGCTGGCGGCGGGTCGCCGCAGGGGCTAGCGGCCGGAGGTCGCGGCCCCCGGATGGTCCGGATCGAAGTCGATCCCGTCGCCGATCTGCTCCAGGGCCAGCAGGCTGCGCTGCGATATCGTCCGCCAGCGGACCTTGTCTCCGTCCTTGTCGATCCGGCCCTTGCTCAGCTTCTCGTTGAAGGTCAGGTAGTTGATGCTGACGCCGGCGGTCTCGCCCGAATTGCGCTGCACGGTGGAGGCGTCGTAGCCGATCAGCCGGAAGCGGCCGTCCTGCCAGCGGAAGGTGAAGCCATAGGCGCCGGTGGTCCAGCCCCCGGCGTTGGCGAACAGGTGCAGGTCGATCTTCAGGGCGCCGTTGCGGATCACCGGGCCCTTCGAGCCTTCCAGCACGTCGTCCAGGTTCGGCTCGGTGGCGCGGCGGATCAGGCTGTGGTCGGCCAGCGCCAGGTCATAGCCCCCCGCCGCCGTGCGGAACAGCACCACCAGCATCCGCGGATTGGTGTCGAAGGGGTCGAGGCCGATGGGCGTTCCCTTCAGCACCTTGGCCGGGTCGGTCTCGTGCAGCACCAGGACCACGTCGTCGGCCCCGTCGCGGTTCAGGTCGCCCGTGGCCTTGTACTCCACCGTCCAGCCCCGGGGGGTGAAGTCCTCCACCGCCGCGCCGTGGGC
>CAINOV010000264.1 GCA_903851655.1 uncultured Caulobacterales bacterium | reverse complement strand
GTCTTCATCTCGACGATGTTCGGATCATGAAAGATGAGGGTCGCCCCGCCGAACAGCAGCGCCGCCGAGCCATAGACCGCCGGCAGGACGGCCAGCTTGCGACGAACGACGAGGCTGGCCGCCACGGCGCCGGCGGATCCGACGACCAGCCCCCAGGTGCCGGCGAGGACCAGATCGGCCCCTTTCACATGAAATCCCAGCCATGCGACCAGAGAGACGCCGAGCATCATCAGCACGCCCGCATAGTCCACCGCCAGATGGAAATAATCCGGGGCCGGCGGACCGGGCGCAGGGGACGGGTCAGCGGACATGATCAGACTCCGGAAGGCGCGGGGACCGGACGGCCGTCACAGCTCGAGCCCGACCAGGGACCGGGCGAAGGCCCGGGCGTCAAAGGGTTGCAGGTCATCGGGGGACTCTCCGACTCCCACCAGCTTGATCGGCGCGCCCCCCGCCTCCGCCGCCGCCAGCAGCACGCCGCCCCGGGCGGTGCCGTCCAGCTTGGTCATCACCAGGCCGGTGACGTCGGCGGTGGCGGCGAAGCCGGCGGCCTGGGCGAGCCCGTTGCGTCCGACGGTGGCGTCGAGGACCAGCAGGGTCTCATGCGGCAGGGCCGGATCCATCTTCTTCAGGACCCGCACGATCTTCGCCAGTTCGTCCATCAGTCCCGACTTGTTCTGCAGACGGCCGGCGGTGTCGATCAGGACCACGTCGTAACCCTCGGCCCGGGCGCGGGAGACGGCGTCGAAGGCGAGACCGGCGGCGTCGGCGCCGGGCCCCTTGGCGACGAAACCGGCGTTCGCCCGCTGGGCCCAGACCTGAAGCTGCTCGATGGCGGCGGCGCGGAAGGTGTCGCCGGCGGCGATCAGCACCCTGGCGTTGCGGCGGGACAGGTCATAGGCGATCTTGCCGAGGGTGGTGGTCTTGCCTGACCCGTTCACGCCCACGAACAGCACCACATAGGGACGGGGTCCGCCCAGGGGCTCGAACCGCCCCTCGTGCGCCGCCAGCTCCCCGGCGATCGCGTCGGCGAGGCTTTCCTTCACCTCGGCCTCGGTGGCCTCCTTGTCGAAGCGGGCGCGGCCGAAGGCGGCGGCGATCCGACCGGCGGCGGCGGCGCCGATGTCGGCCTCGATCAGCATCTCCTCCAGCCGGTCCAGATCCTCCTGGTCCAGGCGTTTGCGGGTCAGAACGCTGGTGACCTGCTCGGCCAGCCGCGTGGAGGATTTGCTGAGGCCCCCGGACAGGCGCTGGAACCAGCCGGGCTTCTGCCGACCGAATCCGCCCGGGATCGGCACGACGATGGAGCCGCCGTCGCTGTCAGGGTCGGAGGGGGTGGTGGGATCGCTCATGCGGCAGTCTTAGGCTGGCTGATGGAAATGGGCAAACGGTCGCAGGGTTCGTCACCGGGCTCAGGGCCGGACTCAGGCGTTTCGCAGGGCCTCGGCCAGCAGTCTCGCCTCCGCCCCGCGACTGGAGCCCGCGCGCCAGGCCACCACGATCTCCCGGGAGGGCGAGCCGGCGGTCATCGGCCGGACAACCACGGGCGCGGTCTGGGTCAGGCCCGCATCCACCGCCACGCCGGGGAGCAGCGACACGCCCAGGCCCGAACCGACCATCTGCACCAGGGTGTGCAGGGACGTGGCCGCAAAGCCGCCCTCGGCGCCGCTGGCGCGGGGGGTGTCGAGGCTGCAGGCGGACAGGGCGTGGTCGCGCATGCAGTGGCCGTCTTCCAGCAGGATCAGGTCGTCCTCGCCCAGATCGTCCGGCGTGACGGTCTTCAGGCCGGCGATGCGATGATTGGCCGGAGCGATCGCGTAGAACGGATCCGTGGCGACCCGGGCGAAGTCGATCCCCTGCAGGTCATAGGGCAGGGCGATGAGGGCGGCGTCCAGCCCGCCGCTCTTCAGCGACGACACCAGGCGGGCGGTCATGTCCTCCCGAAGGAACAGGCGCAGCCGGGGAAACTGCAGCCGGAGCGCCGGCAGCGTTCGCGGCAGCAGGAATGGGGCGATGGTCGGGATCACGCCCAGGCGAAACCGGCCGGACAGGGGCTGGCCCGCGCTTCGGGCCGCCTGCACCAGGTCTTCGGCCTGGGCCAGGATGTCGGAGGCGCGGTTCACCGCCTCCTCCCCGACCGGGGTCAGGATCACCCCGGCCCGCCCCCGGTCCACCACCGGGGCGCCCAGGACCTTTTCCAGTTCCGCCACGCCGGCGGACAGGGTTGGCTGGGTCACGTGGGCCGCGTTGGCGGCGCGGCTGAACGATCCGTGCTCGGCCAGAAGCTTCAGATACTGGAGCTGTCGGAGGGTGGGAAGAAGCATGATTTTTGTATAGAGCCCGCCTATCGGAAAGACAATTTGTATCGACGGAGGGCTCCGATCCTACCAGCGCCCCGGGTCGGCGGTGGGATTGTCCGGATGGGCGTCCAGGTGATGCGCCAGCTCGTCGTCCAGGGTCGCCCATCGGATCGTGCGCGCCACGGCGGCGTAGATCCAGTGGATCGGCGCAATCCGATGTCGGCCATAGTTCAGCAGGGGCACGAGGCTGTGACCCAGCTCGATCTTCACCCGATAGCCCGTCTGACCGCTCTGCAGCCGCCGCGCCCCACGGGCCATCGCCCAGTCGATGGCGGCGTCGGTGAGGCGGAAATACAGCATCCAGTCCCGCGGTCGCGCATAGTCGATGCCGATGAACTTGTTGATCACCGCCTCGCCCAGGTCGAGCAACAGCATGAAGGCGACCAGCCGGCCGTCCCCCCGATCCCGCAGCAGCAGGAAATGGGCGGCGGGCTCCCGGGCCACCCGGTCGAAGAACCGCCGGTCCAGTCGCTCGAACTGGGTGGTTGCCTTCTCATAGGTCTGCAGGAACAGGGCGAAGACCTCGTCCAGCACGTCGGCCGACGGCGTCTGGACCACGGTCTGTTCCAGATCGGCCTGCTCCTGGCTGCGGCGCAGCTTCCGCCGTAGCTGCTGGCGGTGGGACGGCTTCATGCCGGCGAAATAGTCGGCCTTGTCCGCGGTCCGGAAGCGGACCTCGGCCCCGGGATAACTGTCCGTGTGAAACACGCCGCGGCTGCGCTCCAGCGGCGCCATGTCCGGGGCGTAAGCGAGTGGCAGGTCCTTCCAGACCAGCATCAGCGCCCGGTGCTGGCGGGCGACGCCGTCCATGGCCCGGTCGATGGCTGCGAACACGGCGGCCCGGTCTTCCCCCGAGGCCACCGCCACCGCGCCCTCGTCGGAGATCGGACAGCCGACGAACAGGGTCCGCTGGGCGAGGACCGCGGGGAAGACGCGGCCGATCGCCCGGAAGACCGGCATCAGCTCGTCCGGAACGACCAGCTCCACCGGGACATCCGCCACGAACATCGGGGCCAGACCAACAGGCCGGCCGTCCCGCTCCACCACCGCATAGAGAAAGGTGAACTGATCGGCGAGGCCGCCCTCCTCCAGGGTCTCGTACCACCAACGACCCTCCAGGGGCGGCGCGAAGCCGGCCTCCCACAGCGCCGCCGGCGCTTCTGCGGCCCGAGGCACGACGCGAACGGAATAGGTCACGCCTGCTCCCCCATCAGGGCGACGCCGGACAGGATCAGGAACAGGCCCGCCCCCCGCAGCCAATTGATCCGTTCGCCCAGCAACAGCCGCGACAGGATCGCCACGGCGACAAAGCTCAGGCTGCCCATGGCGAAGGCGATGCTGACATCGACCCGGGTCAGGGCCAGGGTGTAGAGGGCGATCTCGCTGCCGTAGGCCACCGCCCCCAGCGCGATCCATCGTCGGGACTGGTCCGGTCGCATCGAAGCGGTCTTCCACGCAATCTGGGCGAGACCCTCGATGACCGCGCAGATCACGATCAGGACAAGGCCGACGGCGGTCCGCGTCATCTGGCGGGCAGGGTGTTGGGGTCGGTGCGCGACACCAGGAACACGCCGGCCAGGATCAGGAGCGTGCCGAAGATCCGCCCAGGCGTCAGCGCCTCGTGCAGCCACAGGGCCGACACCGCCGCGACCGACACATAGCTGAGCGCCGTGATGGGCAGGGCGTAGGACACGTCGGCGTCGTCCAGCACCTTCAGCCAGTTGACCATCTGCAGGACGATCAGCGCGCCGACCACCAGAAACAAGGGCTGGCCCAGCACCGACCGGACCGCAGCCGCCGGATCGCCGGCGGAGTCAGGGGGCAGGGTGAGGGCGGCGCGCTTCCAGATCGTCTGCACCAGGGTGTCCAGCACGATCGCCGCCGTCAGACCCAGCGCCAGCCGCGTCGGAAGCTTGTGACGGTCGGGAGCGGGCGAGGGCGGGTCTGCGGCCATGGGGCGTTCTTTAGGCGTCCTGCGGCGCTGTCCGCAAGTGAAGGCTGCGGCCCGGGGGCGACATCCCGCCGAAACTTGCGCCTCCAGCCAGACCCCAACCGCCCACAGGTGTTGACATTTTCCGCTATTGGTCGAGAAGAGACCGCTTCCTCGGTGACGCCCCCGGCGCGATTTCCGCGACCCGGGGCATCTGCATTTGGGAGCAGGTCCATGTCCAACGTTGAAGTCACGGTCCCCGCCGATCACCTGATGGGCGTGTACAACCGCGCGCCGCTGGCGTTCGACCGAGGCCGAGGCGTGCGTCTCTACACCGACGACGGCGTGGAATATCTCGACTGCATGGCCGGGATCGCCACCTGCGGCCTGGGCCACGCGCACCCCCGGCTGGTGGAGGCGGTCAAGCGGCAGGCGGAAAAGCTCTGGCACGTGTCCAACGTGTTCCGCATCAAGGAACAGGAGGCGCTGGCCAAGCGCCTGACGGACGCCTCCTTCGCCGACGTGGCCTTCTTCACCAATTCCGGGGCGGAGTCCCTCGAATGCGCCCTGAAGACCGCGCGCAAGTATCACAGCGCCAACGGCCAGCCGGAGCGGATCGACGTGATCGGCTTCGACGGTTCGTTCCACGGGCGCACCTACGCCACGATCAATGCGGCGGGCAACCCGTCCTACGTGGAGGGCTTCGGTCCCCGCCTGCCGGGATATGTTCAGGTCAAGTTCGGCGACCACGAGGCGCTGAAGGCCGCCATCGCCGCGCCGACCACGGCGGCGGTGCTGCTCGAGCCCGTACAGGGCGAGGGCGGCGCCCGGGCGGTTCCGGACCACTGCCTGCGCGATCTGCGGGCCCTGTGCACCGAGCACGGCGTGCTGCTGATCCTGGACGAGGTCCAGTGCGGTCTGGGCCGCACCGGCCAGCTGTTCGCCCACGAATGGGCGGGCGAGGCGCAGCCGGACATCATGGCCCTGGCCAAGGCCCTGGGAAACGGCTTTCCGGTGGGCGTCTGCCTCGCCACCGCGGAAGCCGCCAAGGGCATGACCACCGGCGCCCACGGCTCCACCTATGGCGGGAACCCGTTCGCCATGGCCGTGGCGCTGGAGGCCTTTGACGAGCTGTCCAGCCCGGAGATGCTGGCCCACGTCCGCGACGTGGCCGGCTATTTCACTCAGCAACTGGAGGGCCTGAAGTCCCGCTTTCCGGACATCATCGTGGACATCCGCGGCCGCGGCCTGCTGATCGGCGTGAAGCTGATCCCCAATAACCGCAGCTTCATGGGCTGGGCGCGGGACGAGAAGCTGCTGATCGCCGGCGGCGGCGACAATTGCGTGCGCCTGCTGCCGCCCCTGGTCATCACCCAGGACGAGGCGCGGGAAGCGATCGAGAAGTTCGAGCGCGCCTGTCTCCGGGCCAGGGCCGATCTCGCCCAGGCGGCGGCGTCGTGACCGCGCGGCACTTTCTCGACCTCTGGAAGCTCGACGGCGCCGAGATCCGGGCGATCCTGGACGAGGCGCACCGGCGCAAGGGCGCCCGCGCCGGCTGGCCTGCAGGTCGGGTCGACGCGGATGCGCCGCTGAAGGACCGGGTGCTGGCGATGGTGTTCGAGAAGAACTCCACGCGGACGCGCTTCTCCTTCGACGCGGCGATCCGCCAGCTGGGCGGATCCAGCATCATCGCCAACGCCGGCGACATGCAGCTGGGTCGCGGCGAACCGATCGAGGATACGGCCCGGGTGCTGTCGCGGATGGTGGACGCGGTGATGATCCGCGCCAACCGCCACGACGACGTGGAGCGTTTCGCCCAGGCCGCCACCATCCCCGTGGTGAACGGCCTGACGGACCGCAGCCATCCCTGCCAGATCCTTGCGGACCTCCAGACGATCGAGGAGCGACGCGGGCCCATCCAGGGCATGACCCTGGCCTGGGTCGGGGACGGCAACAATGTCTGCGCCAGCCTGATCCACGCGGCGGGCCGCCTGGGCTTCCGGCTGCGCATCGCCTGTCCGGGGGACTACCATCCCGACCTGATGGACCTCGCCCGGTCCGGCGACGGCGACGTGATCGTCACCCAGGATGCGGAGCTGGCGGTGGCGGGCGCGGATGCGGTGTTCACCGACACCTGGGTGTCCATGGGCGACACCGACCATGACGCCCGGCTGGCGGCGTTCGAGCCCTACTGCGTGACCGAGGCGCTGATGTCCGTGGCGGCCCGCGACGCCCTGTTCCTGCATTGCCTCCCCGCCCATCGCGGCGAAGAGGTCACGGACGCCGTGATCGACGGCCCGCAGTCGGTGGTCTTCGATGAGGCGGAGAACCGCCTGCACGCCCAGAAGGCCGTACTGGTCTGGTGTTTCGGTCTGATCTGACCGCCGAGGCCGGACGACATGGGGTCAGGGAGACACCCTGACCCCACTCGCTCAACTCGATCGGTCTCAGGCGGCCTTTTCCAGGGCGCCTTCCCACTGGCCGAGGCTCGCCAGGCCGTTCATGCGCGCCCGGTGCGCAAAGGCTGCCTGGGCGGCGGCGACATTGGCGAGCTTCCCCGACCAGGCCTTCTGCGGCGCCGCCTGCAGGGCCCGGCCATAGGAGAAGGTCATCTTCCATGGGAAGCCGCCGATGCGGTTCATGGCGTCCAGGTGCGCCGTGGCCTGTTCATCAGACTGGCCGCCGGACAGATAGGCGATCCCCGGCACGGCGGACGGAACCGTGGCCTTCAGGCAGGCGATGGTGCGCTCGGCGACCTGGGCGACGGAGGCCTGGGTCGGGTACGCCTTGCCGGAAATGACCATGTTGGGCTTCAGGACGATGCCTTCCAGGGGCACGCGGGCGAGAAACAGCTCCTCGAACACGGTCTGCAGGACGAACCGGGTCACTTCGTCGCAGCGCTCGATCGTGTGGGCGCCGTCCATCAGGATCTCGGGCTCGACGATGGGCACGATCTGGTGCGCCTGGCACAGGGCGGCGTAGCGGGCCAGGGCGTGGGCGTTGGCCTTGACTGCGCCGGCGGTCGGGACGCCATCGGCGATGTCGATCACCGCCCGCCATTTGGCGAAGCGGGCGCCCCGGGCGTAGTACTTGGTCAGCCGCTCGGCGAGGCGATCGAGCCCCACGGTCACGGTCTCGCCCGGGAAGCCGGGCAGGGGCTGCACGCCCTCGTCGACCTTGATGCCGGGGATCGAGCCGGCGGCGGTGATCAGGTCCACCAGCGGCGTGCCGTCCGCGGCGTTCTGCCAGAGGGTCTCGTCGTAGAGGATCACGCCGGACACATAGCTCATGGCGTCCTTGGCCCGGAACATCAGCTCCCGGTAGTCGCGGCGGTTGTCTTCGGTATTGTCCACCCCGATGGCGTCGAAGCGCTTCTTGATCGTCCCGGTGGACTCGTCCGCGGCCAGAATGCCGCGGCCAGGAGCCACCATCTTTTCCGCAACACTGTTCAGCGCCGTCAGATCCATTTCACCCTCTTGCCATTGCGCAGCACCCGGCTGGCCCAGCAGGTCGCCGGACGAGCCCGTCGGGGCTCTGTCATATGTGGCCGGTCTTATAGCGGGATGAAAAAATTTTCAGAAGACATTCTCTTCTGCGGGTCCGGGTCAGATCACGATTTCACCCGTCGAGGCGTCCGGTCTGCCACGGCCGCCTGGATCCGGTCCGTCAGCATCTCGTCGAGGAACGGCTTTTCCACCAGCGGGACGGCGGCTTCGGTCGCCCATTGGCGGCACCGCCGACTGGGATTGCTGGCGATCAGGATCCGCGGCGGCGGCGGCGATCCGCGACGGCCCAACGCCTCCAGCAACTGGATGCCGTCCATGCCCGGCAGGCGCACATCGACCACCAGGCAGTCGATTCCCCGTGGGGCCGACTGGAGAAAGGACTGGGCGGACGCGAAAGCGGCCACCCGGTAGCCCTCGGCGTCGAGGACGAACTCGAGGGAGCGGACCACCGCAGGGTCGTCGTCAACCACCGCAATCAGCGGCCGGCGCGCCGCCCGGGTCCGGGCGACGGCGGCGGGCGCGACCTGAACAGGACACGTGTCCATCTTGAACCTTGCGAGTGTGCGCCGGGACGCGGACCTTGGACGAGCGATGCTATTCGCTTCCCCGCGCCGGCCGCCTTGATCCAGAGCAAACCCGCCCCCGGCCGTGGCGGCGCCGGTCGGCGCCGGATCAGTCCGCCGGGTCCCGGGGCACCAGGGACGGCGCGAACCGCAGATCCGCCAGGATGGCCATCTGCACCAGTTCAGCAAAACTGCCCGCGCCCATCTTGGACATGGCCTTGGCGCGATAGACCTCCACCGTCCGGGGCGAGATGTTCAGCCGCCAGGCGATCACCTTGTTCGGGTGCCCGTCGACCAGACCCTGGAGGACTTCCCGCTCCCGGGAGGACAGGCCGTCCAGCCGGCGACGGATATCCGCATGCTCGTCGACATCCCGGGGTCCGGCGGCGAGGGCCTGCCGCAAGGCCCGGATCAGGTGTTCGTCGTCAAAGGGTTTCTCGAGGAAGTCGGACGCGCCGATCTTCATGGCCTCGACGGCGAGGGGGACATCCCCATGTCCGGTGATGACGATGATGGGCAGGTCCGGATCGATCGCCCGCACGGCGCGGACGAGCTGCAGCCCGTCCATCTCCGGCATCCGCACATCGGTGACCAGACAGGACATGTGCGCGCCGGACCGCAGGGCGTCCAGCACGGCGTGCGGGTCGGCATAGGCGGTCACCCGGTAGTCCGCGCTCTCGAGCAGGAACGCCACCGAGTCGCGGACGGCGGAATCGTCATCCACCAGATGCACCACACCGTCACGCATGTCCGGGATCCTCCTCAGGGTCGGCGTCATCGACCCCGTCGGTGACGCGGCGAAGGGTGAAGTGGAAGACCGTCCCGCCCCCCGGGTTCGCGGTCGCCCAGATCCGCCCGCCGTGCGCCTCGATGATCGTGCGGCAGATGGACAGCCCGACGCCCAGACCATTGGCCTTGGTGGTCAGGAACGGCTGGAACAGCTGGGCGGCCACCGGCTCGGCGAGGCCCGCGCCGGTGTCGGTGACCCGGACCTCGGTCATCGTCTCGCCCCCCGTGGCGATGTCCGACGGGCCGCTGATCACGACCAGCTCACGGCGCGGCTGGCCCTCCATCGCCTCGATCGCATTGCGGATCAGGTTCAACAGGACCTGCTGCACCTGAACCCGGTCGGTGAGCACGGTGTCATAGTCGGGGTTCAGCTGGAACATGACCCGCACCCCGTGCTCCTTGGCCCCGACCAGGGCCAGGGCGCCGGCCTCCTCGACGATCTTGGCGAGGCTCTCCACCCGCTGCTCGGTCTCGCCCCGGCGGACGAAATCCCGCAGTCGCCGGATGATCTCCCCCGCCCGCAGCGCCTGCTCCGTGGCCCGGTCCAGGGCGTCCTGCACCCGGGCCTGGCCCGGCTCGTGCGCCGTCGGCTCCAGCAGGCGACGGACGCCCTTCAGATAGTTGGCGATCGCCGACAGGGGCTGGTTGAGCTCGTGGGCCAGGGCGGAGGACATCTCGCCCAGGGCCGTCAGCCGGGACATGTGCACCAGTTCGGCCTGCAGCTCCTGCAGGCGGGCCTCGGTGCTCTGGCGTTCGGAAAGATCGCGGATGAAGCCGGTGAACATGCCGCCGTCCCGGCTCTTCACCTCGCCCACCGCCAGCTCGATGGGAAAGGTCGAGCCGTCCCGGCGCTCGGCCACCACGATCCGGCCGACGCCAATGATCCGCTTTTCCCCGGTCGTGGCGTAGCGGTCCATGTAACCGTCGTGACTGTCGCGATACGGGGCGGGCATGAGCATCCGGACGTTGCGGCCGCGGACCTCGCCGGCGGCGTAGCCGAACAGCCGTTCGGCGGTCTTGGAGAAGGCCTGGATCTCTCCCGCGCGGTTGATCAGGATCATGGCGTCGGGAACCGTGTCGAGGATGGACTGAAGCCGCTGCTCCCGCGCCTCCACCGCCGCCATATTGTGGCTCACCTCCCGCCGGCTGGCGCGGAGCATCTCTCCGAACACGGCGACGCTCAGGCCTATGCCCAGGAACGCCAGCGCCTGCCACACGGGACTGGCGCCGATGCGTCCGCCGGCCATGGCGCAGGCCAGCCCGATCAGCGTGGCGAACAGGCCGGGCGCCCCGCCGCCCAGGCCCCCGGCGAGGAGCACGGAGGGGATCAGCAGCAGCAGCGGCGGCGCCGCCTCCAGTCCCGTCCGCGGGGCCAGGGGAAGGACAAGAATCCAGGCGGGCAGGAGGCTGAGCCAGAACCGCCGGCGGGATGCGAACAGGCCCTCGGATCGCCGAAGCTGTGCGGCCAGCAGCTCTGTCAGGTCAGGGAGAAATCCGCGCATCGCTTCATCTAGCGCCGACCGGCCCCGTCGCCAAATCCGGATGTCGGCGACAGCGCGACGCCGGCGGGCGGAGGGGGCTCCGGTAAACTACGTAAGGAGGACTCCCAAATGGCGGAAAGGCGCGCCGCAGGTGAAGTTTAGCCATCGACGCCGCTCAGTGACCCCCGACGGATCACAGACCTCAACGGAGCGGGTCCAGTCCGGAGGCTCGACCGACATGACTGTTCAACACGCCCGCAGCGCCAATATCTATGATCTGCGTCAAGCATCGCCCACCCTCCCGCCCGCCGGCGTCCGGCCGGACGACGCCTGCGACCTGTTCCAGGGTCTGGGGGCGCGGATGAGCTTTGACCGCGACGAGGAGATCTTCGGCGAAGGGGAGCCGGCGGACTTCGTCTACCGCGTGATCTCCGGCGCGGTTCGCACCTATCGCGTGCTCAACGACGGGCGGCGCCAGATCGGCGATTTTCACCTCGCCGGCGACCTCTTCGGTCTGGAGGCTGGCCGGGAGCACATGCTGAGCGCCGAGGCCATCGGGCGCTGTGACATCCTGGTCTGTCGGCGCAGCACCCTGTTCGGCCTCGCCGCCCGGTCGCCGGACCTCGGTCAGGCCCTGTGGGCGCAGACAGCGCGGGAGCTGGAGCGCGCGCAGGCCCATCTCATGCTTCTGGGCCGCAAGAGCGCCTGCGAGCGCGTGGCGACCTTTCTCGGCGCGCTGGCCGGCCGCCAGCCGGGAAATCGGGAAATCACCCTCCACATGTCCCGGCAGGACATCGCCGATTATCTCGGCCTCACCATCGAAACCGTGTCCCGGACCTTTACTCAGCTCCAGGCCGATGGCGTGATCGCCCTGAACGGCTGCCGGCATGTCCGGATCGTCAGCATCGGCGCCCTCGAAAGACTGACGGAATAGTTGCCCAACCTGATGACCGGAGATTTCCCATGGATATCCGATCCATTCTGACCCAGGTTCACCCCGCGCCCCGGGGCGAGTCCCGCATCCGCTTCGCCGCCGCCCTCGCGGGGATGTTCAAGGCCGAGCTGATCGGAGTCGGGGTGCAGGCCTTCTCGCCCTACATCACCTCCACCGGCGCATTCGGCTATGTGGACGCCGGCGCAGTGCAGGCCATCCGTAACGAGATCGACGCCGAGCTCGAGGACGCCCGAGCCCTGTTCCTGGCGACGGTCGAGGCGACCGGCGTGTCCGGCGAGTGGTGCTCCGCGGTGGACGACCCCGTGGAGGTGATGTCCCGGCTCTCCCGCAGCGCCGACCTTCTCATCGCCAGCCGCCGGGACGCTGCGGACGGTCCCGCCGCCACCGCCTTTCCCGGAGACCTGCTGGTGTCGTCGGGCCGGCCGGTGCTGGTGATCCCGCCTGCGGCGGCCGCGCTCAAGCTGGAGACCGTCCTGGTGGCGTGGAAGGACGGCCGCGAGGCGCGCCGGTCCCTGTCGGACGCGCTGCCGTTCCTCAAGGCCGCCCAGCGCGTGGTGGTGGTGGAGATCTGTCCAGCGGATGACGCCGAAGACGCCTCTGTGCGCACGGGGGCGGTGGTCCGTCAGCTGATCCGGCACGGCGTCGCCGCGGAGGCCCGGGTCACCCGAGCGGGCCATGGTCGCGTCTCGGCGCAACTGGTGGAGATGGCGAACGCCCTGGGCGCTGATCTGATCGTCGCCGGGGCCTATGCCCACCCCCGGATCCGGGAATGGGTGTTCGGCGGCGTGACGCAGGATCTCCTCACCGGATCACCCATCGCCTGTCTGATGAGTCATTAGCGGCCCTTGGCCCGGGTCGCTAGGGCCGCCCCCGCCGCGCGCGGGCGCGGAGGCTGTCGTTCAGGGTCTTCGCCTCCCAGCACCCGTCGCGGACCAGGTCCACCTTGGGGCCTTCCACCCGGAACAGGGCGTAGGCGTAGCGGCGCGGCGCAAACCCCATCCGCCGCCACCATTCCGGCGGGCGGGCGTCACTTCCGCGATCGATCTGGCCGAGGGGCGTGACGCTGGCGAAACACGGCTTCAGATCCTCCGCCGTCACCCGCCGGCTGAAATCGAGGACGAGTCCCGGACCGGCGATCACGGCGGCGGGGGGCGGCGGCTGAAAGCGGTACCGGCTTCGCTCGGTGATCTGCAGGATCGGCGCCTGGATCCGCCTTTCGTTGTCCAGAAGGGCCACCTGGCCGAAGCTCAGGGCGCCGACCCAGCCGGCGCCGGCGCGGCGGCGGGCCGCCTCCACCTGGTCGGCGAAGACCGGCCAGCCGCGCATCTGGGCGCTGAGGTCGACCCGGCCGAACCAGTCCGTGGCCGGCAGAGCGAGATGGACCAGGGCGAAGACGCTGATGACGGCCCCGACCGCCGGGGCGGACTGGGCGCACGCCCGGAGCCATCCCGCAGCCGGCTCGGCGGCGACGGCGGCGAGGATGGCCAGACCCGGGTAGAGGGGCGCCGGCCAGTGTCCCTGAACCCCCGCGTGCAGGCTGTGCAGGGCGAGGTAGCCGGCGAAGGGCAGGGTGACCGACGCCAGGAGCCAGAGACCATCGAGGTCCCGGCTCCGTCGCCGGAGCGCGCCGGCCAGCCCCGACAGGGCGAAGGGTGTGATGAGAGGATTGAGCAACACCGCCTGGGTGGCGATCAGTTCCAGCAGGTGAACAGGCGTGAAACGCTCCGCTGCGGCCCGGCCGAACTGCTTGTCGAAGCTGACCCAGTCATGGGTTGCATTCCAGACGACGTTGGTCGAAGCCACCAGCGCCGCGGCGCCCAGACACAGCCAGGGCCCCGGGGTCCGCAGCCGCGCGCGGCCGGTCGCGCTGGTCGAAAGCCACAGGAGCGCGCCGGGCGCCAGGAACAGGGCGCTGTATTTCGACAGCACCGCCAGACCGGCGGCGGCGCCCGCCGCCACCCACCAGCCGGTCCCGCCGGCGCGTCCGCGCAGCAGCAGGTAGAGCGTGACCGTCCAGAACAGCGACGACGGGCCGTCGGGCACGATCAGGTGACCGCCGAAGCCCACCAGCAGGGTGGCGTTGTACCAGACGGACGCCCGCATCGCGGTCGCCTGCGTCTGCCCGCAGAGGCCCGCGATCTCGTAGATCATCAGGCTGCAAAGGGTCGTCGCCAGGGTCGGCAGCAGCCGCGCGCCAAGGGACGTGTCGCCCGCCAGGCTGCGACCGGCGGCGATCCACCAGGCGACCATCGGCGGGTGATCATAATAGCCGAAGGCCAGATGCTGCGACCACAGCCGGTAATAGGCCTCATCCTCGGAGAGGGGCGTGACGGCCGCGGCGATCAGTCGGCCGAGGGTCAGAACAGCGAGCAGCGCCAGCAGCCGTCGGGGTGGCGCGGCGCCTTGGAGTCGATTGGCGAGCGCGCGCGGCAGAGACGCGGCGCGGGTCACCATACGGCGAGGGCCGTGGACACATAGTTCCAGATCGCCCCGAACACCGCGCCGGTCGCGCCGGCCAGAAGGCGGCCGCCGAACCACTGCGCCATCTGGTTGGCGACGGCGAGATTGGCCAGGAAGCCCACGGAGCAAAGGGCGCAGAACTGGACATAGCCGGTGATCAGCCCCAGCCCGTGCCGGCGCCGATCCCGGTAGGTGACGGCGTTGTTGATGAAGAAGTTCGTTGTCATCGCCACGAGCGCCGCCAGGAACTGCGCGGGGAAGAACGCTACCGCGTCGGGAAGCAGTCGCAGGACGAGAATGTGCACCGCGACCCCGCTGGCCCCCACGAGGCCGAACAGGAGCAGTCTCGGCGAGATGAAATTGTTCGACGCCCGGGCCAGGATCAGACCGAGATAGTCCAGCACCACCCGGCTGTCGAGCTTGCTGTCGCCGGCCAGGCGTTCGCGGAAGACATAGGCCAGCTCCGCGATCCGCAGCCGACCGGAATGGGCGGCGATGATGTCGAACAGGATCTTGAATCCGTCGGTGGCGAGCTTCGGGGCGGCTTCGTCGATGATGCGCCTCTGCAGCGCGAAGAATCCGCTGACCGGGTCCGTGACGTCCACCTTCAGGACCAGTCGCGCCAGGCGGGTGGCGAACCGGCTTCCCGCCGCCCGGGTTGCGCTGAAGCCGGCGTCTGCGGCGCCGTCGCCGGAGTAGCGGCTGGCGATCACCAAGTCGGCCTTGTCGGCTTTCAGCAGGTCGAACATGGGCTTCAGCAACGTCTCGTCGTGTTGCAGGTCCGCGTCGATGACGGCGATATAGGGCGCGGCGCTGGCCAGCATCCCCTCGGTCACCGCCCCGGCGAGACCCCGTCGGCCGATCCGGCGGATGCACGAGACGCGGGGATCGGTCTGGGCGATCGCCTTGACGGCCTGGGCCGTGCCGTCCGGGCTGTTGTCGTCCACATAAATCACCTGCCAGCGGACGTCCGGCAGGGCCGCATCGATCCGGGCGATCAGCGGCGCGACATTGTCGCGCTCGTTGAACGCCGGCACCACGACGGTGAATTCAAAGCCGAGATCGGAGGTCGTCTCGGCGGTCATCTGGACCCTGTGGGCGTCTTTCGTCAGCATGGGATGTCCGGTTGTGTCAGCGATTAGGCTTAACACGCAACCCATTAAGAACGGATTGGCCTCGCGGCGGGTTTATTCGTCCGTCGGCTCCGGCCGACCGCGGGCGGTCTTGACCCCGCTGCGGCGGGATTTTTCGGCCAGACGGCGTCGAACGGAGCTTCCGGTCGGACGGGTGGGCCGCCGGACCGGCGGCGGCGCCGCCGCGGCCTCACGGAGCAGTTCGATGAGCCTTTGCAGGGCGTCCTCCCGATTGCGCTCCTGGCTGCGGAAGCGATGCGCGATGATCAGGATCACGCCGTCGCCGCTCGCCCGTCGTCCGGCGAGCCGGATCGCCCGGTCCCTCACCGCCTGGGGCAGGGACGGCGAGCGCGCGGCGTCGAACCTGAGCTGAACGGCGGTGGACACCTTGTTGACGTTCTGGCCGCCGGGTCCGCCGGCGCGGAAGAATCGCTCCTCCAGTTCCGCAGGATCGAGACTGAGGCGCTCGGTGATCGGAATCATGGGGGCCCCGCGCCGTGGCCGGGTCCGGCGGCCGCCTCCCGGCTGATCCAGCCCGTGACGCGGGCCTCGAGGATATCCAGGGGCAGGGCGCCCGCCTGCAGCACCGCATCGTGGAACCGCCGCTCGTCAAACCGCGGGCCCAGGGTCGCCTCCGCCTTCCTGCGCAGCGCCATGATCCTCAGCTCACCGATCTTGTAGGCCAGGGCCTGGCCGGGCCAGGAAATGTAGCGATCCACCTCCGTGTCGATATTGTGCTCCGCGAGGGCCGTGTTTTCCAGGAAACAGGCCTTGGCCTGGTCCCGGGTCCAGCGTTTCCAGTGCAATCCGGTGTCTGCGACCAGGCGGCAGGCGCGCCACATCTCGTAGGAGAGCTGACCAAAATGCTCGTAGGGGGTCGAGTAGACACCGATCTCGCCCCCGAGCTGTTCCGCATAGAGGCCCCAGCCCTCGACAAAGGCCGTGAACTGCATGTGTCGACGGAATGACGGCGTGTCGCCCTGCTCCTGGGCCAGCGCGATCTGGAGGTGATGGCCAGGCACGGCCTCGTGCAGAGTCAGGGTCGGGATTTCGTACAGGGGGCGCTGATCGAGATGGCTCAGGTTCACCGCAAAGGTCCCGGCGACGCCGCGAGCGGGGCTGCCTTCTTCGTAATAGGCGGTGGTCTGGCCTTCCTCGGTGGCTTCCGGGATCGGCCGGACGCCGTAGGTCAGTCGCGGGAGCCGGCCGAACAGACGCGGCAGCTCCGGATCGATCCGCTTGGCGACGGTCTGATAGCGCTCGAGCAGCGCTTCGCGGCTGTGGGGGTAGAACTGCGGATCGGTCCTGAGGAAGGCGATGAACTCGGAAAACGTCCCCTTGAAGCCCGTCTCGGCGATCACGGCGTCCATCTCGGCGCGGATGCGGCGGACCTCATCCAGGCCGATCTGATGGACCTCGTCCGGGCTCAGACGGGTGGTGGTGTGCCGGCGGATCTGGGCCATGTAGTACCGCTCCCCGTCGGGGAGGTCCCGGGCCGCAAGCGTGGTCCGCGCCCGAGGTAGATAGTCGGTCTCCAGAAACGTGACGATCCGCGTCTGGGCGGGAAGCACCTGGCTCCGGACGATCGCCGCGCCCCGCGCCTGCAGCTCCGCCTGCGCGTCCGACGGGATCGTCGACGGCAGATGCGCGAGGGGCGTCAGCAGCGGGCTTTCCTCCCACGGGATCAGGGCCTGTTTGCGCGCGGTGCGCAGGGCCACCTCTGCGACCAGCTTCGGCTGGACAAATCCCGTGACAAGGCCGCGGCGGGCGTTGGCGATCTGCTGGTCATAATAGGCCGGCAGGGCCGTCAGCCGCGCCAGATAGGCGTCGGCCTCGAGGCGCGACCGGATGACGGTGCGTCGCGCCAGGCTGTCGCCGAAGCTGGAAAAGCTCCAATAGGCGGTGAACGGCATCCGGTCCGTGTCGAAGGACGCATCCTCGAGGGCGTCCGCCACTGCGCGGGACAGAAGGTCGCGGTTGAGCCGGTCCGCGTCGTTCAGCGCGACCGTCTGGAGGGCGAGCAGCCGGCGCTGGAAGTCGAACAGCGCCGTTCGCCGG
>CAINOV010000263.1 GCA_903851655.1 uncultured Caulobacterales bacterium | reverse complement strand
CGCCCACAGGCTGCCGGCGGCGACCGCCAGCCCGGCGCACGCCTCCCCCGGCAGGGGAACGGTGGCGATGACGCGATTGGTCGCGGGGTCGATCCGGTGCGCGGCGAAGGGCCCGGTGCTGGCCACCCAGACCGCATCCCCCGTGGGCAGCACCCAGTCCGCCGTCTTGCCGAGGGACAACCGGACGGCGGGCGCGAGCGACGCGAACGGCGCCTGCGGAAGCGACGGCGCGGCCGCGGCGCACAGAGCGGCGCTGGCGAAAGGAGCGGCGCTGGCGAAAAGAGCGGCGGCGAACAGGGGGGTTCTGGGCATGCGCGAGCATGGCCGCGGGCCCGCGGCGCCGCAAGTCGAGAGTCTGCAAATGGGGAGTCTGGCCTATCGGCGTCAGGCTCTCTATGACGGTCAGACGCACTACCTTGGGGGATGTGATGATCGCGCGACGGGCTGTCTCGGCCATGATGGGCCTCGTTCTGGGTGCAACTGCCGCGCACGCCGCCGAACCCGCGGCGCCGGCGCCGGCCCAGCCCCCCCTGAACGCCAGCCTGCGCGCCGTGCGCAACCTGCTGGAGGCGTCGCCCTCCCCCGACGGTCGGCAGGTCGCGGCGGTGGTGACCGACTCCACCGAGGACGGCGGCCGGCCCCACCTCTGGCTTCTGTCCGCGGATGGCAGGTCGGCGCGGCAGGCCACGTTCTCGACCGCGGACAGCGAAACGGGCGAGCGCTCGGCCGGCTGGGCCGCTGACGGGTCCGCCCTCTATTTCCTCGCCAAGCGCGGCGAGGCCCGGCGGCTGTATCGGCTGAGCCTCGCCGGCGGCGAGGCGGAGCCCCTGAAGATCGCCCGCCCGGCCACGGGCGCGCTCGTCTCGGGCTGGAGCCGGACGATCGACGAGGACGCCGCCGTCGAGACCGATGTGGTGGGCTACGAGATCGCCCCGGATCGCCCGATGATCGCCGTGATCGCCGCCGATCGCGACACCGCCGCCCGGGCGGCGCAGATCAAGAAGAAGGACGACGGCGTGGAGGTCGGACGGGACGATGTCTCGAAGGTCCGGCTGTACCTTGTGGATGCGGCCACGGGCGCGGCGCAGGACGTCGCCCTGCCCGGCGATGTGACGTCGGTGCGATGGGGCCCCGGATCCACGGCGCTGACGGTCGTCACCACCCCGGCGGACGAGGACGATGTCGGCCCGGCCGCCCGGGCCTGGCGGGTCGAGGTCGGCGCCGCCGGCCCCGTCGAACTGAAGGGCCTGCCGCGCACCCTCCGCACGGCCGCCCTGTCGCCCCTCGGCCTGGTCTACGAAGCCCAGTGCGCCATCGACGCCCCGCCCGGATGCAATGACCTCTATGTGCAGGACCGCGGGACCGGCGCCTCGCGCAACCTGACCCGCGACCTCGACGGCAGCCTCGGATCGACGATGATCCTCGCCCGGGACGGCCGCAGCGTGGTGGTCGACATGCTGGTCGGCTTGCGCAGCCGGCTGGCGCGGATCGACCTGGCCACCGGCCGGATCGACGGGATCGACGGGCCGGACGCGGCGGTCGCGGGGGCTGCGACCAATCCGGCCCAGACGGCCTGGGCTGTGGTGGCCAGCGGGTCGACCACGCCGCGCGCGGTCTGGTTCAGCCGGACCCTGGGCGCGCCGGCGGTCAAGCTGGCCGGCCCCGCCCTCGTCTCGGCGGACTGGCCGGCCACGCCCAGCCGGACGGTCACCTGGACCAATGACGGCCTGACCCTGCAGGGCCTCTATTACGCGCCCGCCCTCGCCCCCGGTGCGAAGGCGCCGCTGGTGGTGGTCGCGCATGGCGGGCCGACCGGCGCGTTCGAGGACAGCTATTCCAACCTGGCGCACCTGCTGGTGGCTCAGGGCTGGGCGGTGTTCACGCCCAATCCCCGCGGCAGCGTCGGCCGGGGCGCGGCCTTCTCCGCCGCCAACAAGAACGACCTCGGCGGCGGCGACTATCGGGACATCATGACCGGCGTGGACGCCGTGCTGGCGGCCTATCCGGTGGATCCGCAGCGCATGGCGCTGATCGGCTACAGCTATGGCGGCGAGATGGCCGGCTTCGTCGAGGGCCGGACCGACCGGTTCAAGGCCCTGGTCTCCGGCGCGCCGGTGATCGACCAGTTCAGCGAATACGGGACCGAGAACGGATCCTGGTACGATCGCTGGTTCTACGGCCTGCCGTGGGAGCATTTCGCGGACGCCTGGCGCCAGAGCCCCCTGGCCCGGGTGGGACAGGCGAGGACGCCGCTGTTGCTACTGCAGGGCGAAGCCGATCCCACCGACCCCCTGGGCCAGTCGCAGGAGATGCGCCGGGCGATGAAACAGATCGGCGCGCCGGTCACCCTGGTTACCTATCCCCGGGAAACCCACGCCACCCTGGGCGCCGCCTTCTCGGGCGGCGTCACCCGCGAGCCCTGGCACGGAGACGACCTCCGCAGACGGATGATCGCCTTCCTCGCCGACGCCTTCGCGGGCAAGTCGCCGGCGCCGCCCGCCCCGGAGCGCTAGCCGGCGGCGGGGCCCTATTGCCCAGGGATGGGTTCGCAGGCCAAGGTGCGACCTCAGGGGCTTGCAGGGATGGGGTGCGTGCTGCGATCCATGGGTCTGATACTGATCGTCGCAGCGCTTTTCGTCGCGGCCTGCGGTCGTCCGGCGACGCCGACGTCGGATCTGGCGTGGGCCTATCCGCAAGGCGAGAGCACGACCTTCGGCGCGTCGCCGGGCCCGGGGCCCGTCTCCATGCCCGGCAGCGCCCTGACCCTCTCCCGCCAGCAGCTGGACGCGGCGACCGGACCGGTTGACTGGTTCCCGCAGGATCACCCGCCCCCGCCGGCCGCAGTGGGCGGTCCCGTCCTCGGGGGCGCAACCCCCTGCGCCGAGTGTCATGGCTACAACGGCGCGGGATATCCGGGATCCGCCGACCTGGCGGGGTTGCCCGCCGCCTACATCATCGCCCAGGTCAACGCCTTTCGCACCGGCCAGCGTCGGTCGGCGCTGGCGACCCAGCCCAACACGGCGGAGATGATCAAGCTGGCCAGGGCCGTCAGCCCGTCCGCCTTGGCCGCGGCGGCCAGCTACTTCGCCGCCCTGCCGAGGCCCCATTGGCTTCGGGTCGTGGAAAGCGCGACGGCGCCGCGGACCCGCCCGGACAAATACGGCTGGCTGGACCCGGCGCCTGGCGGCGGAACCGAGGCCGTCGGCGACCGCATCGTGGAGGTGTCCGACGACCTGCCGCGCAGCTTTCTGGGGAATGATCACGTGATGCTGACCGACTATGTTCCCCCGGGGGCCGTGGCTCGGGGGCGGCGGATCGTGGAAACCGGCGGCGGCGCCGGCGCCCCGTGCAGCGGATGCCATGGCCAAGGGCTCGCCGGCCTCGGCCCAGCGCCGCCGATCGCCGGGCGTCCGGCGGGATACGTGGCCAGAACCCTGTGGGACCTGCGCACCGGCGCCCGCAACGACCCTGGGGCTGCGCCGATGCAAGCCGTCGCACGGGGATTGACGGCGGCCGATGTGCGGGACGCGTCCGCCTATCTCGCCTCGCTCAAGCCCTAGCCGCACGGGCGCCGGGGGCGGACGGCGACACCCGCCGCGACCTTGCGATCTCGTGGCAATGTCGGACACTCGGTCTTCGGACGAAGCAGGAAAGCAGACCCATGATCACTGTCACGCCGTCATCGGCCACCGCGGCCACGGCCGTCTGGATCGATCTGTTCGCACCCGACGACCGTGACCGCGCCCTGGTCGAGACCGGCTGCGGCTTCAAGCTGCCGACCCGGGCGAACCTGCAGGAGATCGAAAGCTCGAGCCGGCATTACATGGAGCAGGGCCGGGTCTTCCTGTCGACGCCCTTCATGACCCGGGACGCGGACGCCGGCGTATCGGTGCTGACCCCGGTGGGCTTTGTGCTGGACCGGGACCGGGTCATCACCCAGCGGTTCGGCCATGCCGACCTGTTCACCAAGCTGAGCGCCTCGCTGGACGAGCGCGCCGACCTCGGCGGCCCGGAGGCCTTCTGCCTCATCATCGAGGCCATGATCGACCACGCCGCGGACCACATGGAGGGCATCGGCGGCGAACTCGACCAGATCTCCCGCGGCATCTTCCACAAGTCCGCCCCAGCCCGGAAGACATCCGCGGAGACCAGCCTCGAGGCGACCCTGTCCAAGGTCGGCTATCTGGGTGAGCGGATCGGCCAGGTCCGCGGCGCCGTCCTGGGCCTGGGCCGGATCATTTCCTATGTGGCCGAGACGGTCAGGGACTGGCTGTCAGAGGACCAGATCGCCCGTTTCACGGTCGCCCGGCAGGACCTGTCATCCCTGGCCGACTACGAATCCCACCTGGCCAACAAGGTGCAGTTCCTGCTCGACGCCGTGCTCGGCTTCATCAACATCGACCAGAACAACGTGGTGAAGATCCTCACCATCGTGTCCGTCGTCGGCGTGCCCCCGGTGCTGATCGCGGGCATTTACGGCATGAACTTCAAAGGCATACCGGAGTATGACTGGAAATACGGCTATGCCTACGCCCTCGCCCTGATGCTGGTCACGACGGTGGCGCCCCTGGCCTGGTTCCGGTGGAAGAAATGGTTCTGATCCGGCGTCATGCGGGACCCGCCCCGCCCTGCCGCGCGCAACGCCGTCACCACCGTGACGGAACGGGTCGTCATGGCGCGTCACGTCGAGGACGCATGGCTCTGCTATCCTTGTGACACCGATCGAAACACCCGCCCCGGCGACCGCGACGTCCGCGCCGCCCCAGACAAGGTGAGACTGAGATGACGCCAACACCGGTCAGCCGCGAACATATCCTGCACGCCCTCTACGAGGCTGCGGAACTCGAGCACAACCTCATGTGCACCTATCTCTACGCCGCCTTCAGCCTGAAGGACGGCGAGGGCGAGGGCCTCACCGCCGACGAGGCCCGGGCCGTCGCCGGGTGGCGTCGCACCATTCTCGACGTCGCCATCGACGAGATGGGTCATCTCGTGGCGGTGTGGAACATCACCTCCGCGCTGGGCGGCGCTCCGCGGTTCGGTCGCACCAACTTTCCGCTGGATCCCGGGTATCTGCCCGCCGGGGTCGTCGTGAAGCTGGCGCCCTTCTCGGCGGCCGTGCTGCAGCACTTCATCCACCTGGAGCGTCCCCACGGATCGACGGAGCCGGACGGTCCGGGCTTCGCGCCCGAACATGACTACAGCCGTGGCGCGCCCGGCGCCCGGCTGACGCCGATGGGCGTGGACTATGAGACCGTCGGCGACTTCTACGCCGCCATCGGCTCGGACCTGCGTCGTCTGGTCGAACAGATCGGCGAGGCGGCGGCGTTCTGCGGCGACCCCGCCCTGCAGCTCTCGCCGTCGGAGATCGACCTTCAGGGCGCCGCGCCGGTCCTGTGCCTCAAGACCGCCCTCGCCGCCTTCGACGCCATCGTCGCCCAGGGCGAGGGCGCGCCGACCCACACGGACGATTCCCACTTCCAGAAGTTCCTGGCGATCCGCACCGAGCTGGACGCCCTTCGCCAGCGCAATCCCGACTTTGCGCCGGCCCACCCGGCCGCGCACAATCCGGTGCTGCGCCGTCCGCCCCGGCCGCAGGACCGGGTCTGGATCCAGGATCCGGCGGCTGTGGCGACGGTGGACGCCGCCAACGCCGCCTATGGTCTGATGTTGCGCCTCCTCGCCTATGCCTACGCCATCCCCGGCCCGGCGGCGGAGAAGTCGCTGGCCGTGGACTCCGCCATCGACCTGATGAAGGCCTTGACCTTGCTGGCGGAGCACGCCGCGCGCCTGCCTGCGGGTCCGGACCATCCCGACTGCCACGCGGGCGTCTCGTTCACAGCGTTGCGCGACGCCGGGTCGCTGCCGGCCGGCCGGGCGGCGCGACGGTTCCTGACCGAGCGCTTCACCGAGCTGGCGGAGGGAGTCCAGTCGCTGGCCGACAGCGGCCACGCCCGGCCCGCCGCCGCCGCACGGCAGATCTCCGCCCTCAGTCAACGGGTCGCGCGGGGGCTTGAGCGCCTTGCGGGCGCCCCCGCCCCGCGGCCCCCAGTGGCCGCGGTCGACCCCGCCCCCACCGCCGGTCCGACGGCGGACATCCGGCAGGAGGACGGGGTGGAAACGGTGGAGGGAGAGCGCCTGACCCTGCAGTTCGAAGGCCGCCGCTGCATCCACGCCCGGTTCTGCGTCACCGGCGCGCCGACGGTGTTTCTGGCCAATGTGAAGGGGCCGTGGCTGCATCCGGACACCCTGGACGTGGAGGCCCTGACGGCCATCGCCCACGCCTGCCCCTCCGGAGCGATCCGCTACAGGCGCAAGGATGGGCGCCCCGACGAGACCGCACCGCCGGTCAATCTCGCCGCCGTTCGGGAGGCGGGGCCCTACGCCTTCCGGGGCGAGCTGGTGCTGGACGGGGCGCCGGCGGGCTTCCGCGCCACCCTTTGCCGCTGCGGCGCATCCCGCAACAAGCCGTTCTGCGATGGCTCCCACCACGAGATCGGCTTTGACGCCACCGGAGAACCGGCGACCACCGAGGCGACGGAAATGCTCGACCCCCGGAATGGCCCCCTGGCGATCGATCCGCAGACGGACGGGCCCCTGGTCGTGCGCGGCGCCCTCGAGATCACCAGCGGCACCGGCAGAATGGTCTCCCGCGTCACCTCCGCGCGCCTGTGCCGGTGCGGGGCCAGCGCCAACAAGCCCTTCTGCGACGGGAGTCACGCCCGGGTCGGCTTCCGGTCCAGCTGAGCGCCCATCGTCAACCTCGACGCGCCCGTCTTAAAGGGCCTCGCGCGCGTGCGCCTCCGCCTTCGCCGACGCCCGGACGCGGACGGTGTCGGGGTCCGAGACGGGGGGGAGCAGAACCTAGGACAATGGCTTCGACATATGCACCGCCACTCCGCCGTTCAGGGCTTCTTCGCGGTCGAGCCTGTAGCCGAGCGATGCGTAGAGCTTGATGTTCCTGTCGAAAAGCTTGTTCGTGTAAAGCCGTATGCGCTTGAGCCCCTGTGATCGCGCCAGATCTTCGGCGTAGCCCATCAGGCGCCGCCCCAATCCCCGCCCCTGGCGCGTCGGTTCAACTGCGACATTGACGATCAACAGCGTGTCGCCCTCGGGAGTCGTTTCGATCAGCCCGACGAGGTTGCCCTCGTGTTCGATCAGGGCAAAATCATGGACGAGGAACGCTTGACGGTAGTCTACCTTCATCGGCAACGGCTCACGGCCAATCAGCGCGACCCAGGCGCCATAGGCTTTCCGGGTCAGCGCGGCGACCGCATCCGCGTCGTCGGAGAGAGCCGATCTGATTTCAGGGTCTGGAGCCATGGCGCCGCAATAACACCCCTGAAATTAATGTCCACAAAGGCGCGCACCCCGTCACGGCTTCGGCGCCGAGCGGCGCGACAGGCTGACAGGCGGCTCAGCCGGCCGCCGCCGGCATCTTTCGCCGCAGCCAGATCAGGGCGCCCGCCAGCAGCAGCAGCGCGGTCAGGGCGAGGCCGAAGGCGTTGCGTCCGCCGAAATGGGCGAAGAACTGGCCTGTCAGGAACGATCCGAACGTTCCGCCCAGCGCCGAGAAGGCGATGATCAGCCCGGTCATCGGCGCCTGGCTGCGCTCCGGCAGGGCGCTGAGGATGGCGGAGTTCAGTACCGGGTAGATCGGCGCGAGGAACAGGCCGGCCAGCGGCAGGACGAAGGCCTGGAACGGCGCGCCGCGCCAGTCCGACACGGCGAACGGATGCGCCGGCTGCAACGCGAGGGCCAGAAGGATCACGCCCGCCGCGCCGGCGACACAGGCGAGCAGCACCGGCGCCCAGGAGAGCCGCCGCAGGATCACCGCCCCCGCGAGCCGGCCGATGGCGAGGCCGCCGGCCAGGAACCCGCCCGCCTGGACGCTCATGCTCACCGGCAGGCCGAGAATCTCGCGATTATAGGTCGGCAGCCAGGTGCCGAGGCTCTGCTCGATCAGGACATAGAGGAAGATCGAGGTCAGGAACGCCACCAGGAACGGACTGACGAACAGGGCCGGGATCCGCCGCAGATCGTCGATCAGGGCGCCATGGCGGACCGCTTCGCCGACGGACCCCTCGCTCATCGGCGTCAGCAGCCACAGTCCCGCCAGCAGGAGGCCCGCACCGCCCAGCCCCCAGTAGACGTTCAGCCAGGCCAGGGATGCGGGGTTCCGGTTATCGATGAACAGGCTGAAGATCCATACCCCCGACAGCACGCCGACCATGAAGCAGCCCTCGATCAGGCTGGTGAGGCCGGCATGTCCGCGCGGGTCCTGCTCCAGCACGCCGATCAGGCTGTAGACCGAGACCTTCACCAGGGCGAAGCTGACGCCGATGGCCAGGAACAGGACCTCGGCCGTGGCGAAGCCGGGGACCAAAGGCATGGCGAGGCACGCCAGACTGACCATCGCCAGGGCGAACACCACCGCCGGACGGTATCCGATCCGGGACAGGAAACTCGCCGTGGCGAAGCTGACCGCCGCAATCGACAGGTCCTTGCAGGCTTCCAGGATCGACCCCTGCGGCTTGGACACGCCGAAGCTGAGGATCGACTGCAGGATCACCGTGCCGACGCTGTTCAGCAGGACGGCGTAGAACACATAGACGCCGATCAGCGCCGCGCGCCGGCGCAGGGCCAGCATCTCAGACCACCCTGCAGAAGGCGCCGCCGAGACCGGGCAGGCGCAGCTCGCCCTCCCCCGCCTCGGCGTTGAAGCCGCTGGCGGCGTCGACGGTCAGCGGCCCCAGCCCGGCCAGGGGAAGGCGCTGCGGCCCGCGGTCAAGATTGAACGCGCACAGAGTCCGCGCCGCGCCCAGTCGGCGTTCGAAGGCCACGACGGGCCCATCGGTCTCGAGCATCCGGAACTCGCCCTTGATCAGTTCCGGTCGGGTGCGTCGCCAGTGGAGGAACCGGCGAACCCGTGACAGCGCCGACCCCGCGTCAGCCGCCTGCAGGTCATGGGCCGCAGCCAGATGCTCCGGCGGCACAGGCAACCACGGCCGCGCCTGGGAGAAACCGCCATGCGGCTGGTCGTGGCGCCAGGGATAGGGCGTGCGGCAGCCGTCACGCCCCTTGAACTCTGGCCAGAAGGCGCGCCCATAGGGGTCCTGGAGGTCGTCGAACGCGATCTCCGCCTCGGTCAGGCCCAGTTCCTCCCCCTGGTAGAGGCAGGGCGATCCCCGCAGGCTGGCGAGCAGGGCGATCAGCAGCGGCGCGGCGTCGCGGGCCCGGTCGGCGAGCCCCCAGCGGCTGACGATGCGGGCGAAGTCATGGTTCGAGACCGCCCAGCTGACCCAGCCCGTACGGACCTCGGCCTCCATGCCCCTGACGACCTGGCGGATATGGTCGGCGGACAGGGTCGGGGTCATCAGCTCGAAGCTGTAGACTTGGTGAAGCCGGCGGTCGGCGAGGGTGTAGGCTTCGGTGGCCGTGGCGACGTCGCGGTCGATTCCCATCTCGCCCACCGTCGTCGCGCCGGGATAGGCGTCGAGCAGCGTCCGGAACCGCTCGAGAAACACGAGGTTCTCCGGGCGATGCTTGTCATAGAGGTGATCCTGCATGGCGTAGGGGTTGCTCCGCTGCACCGTCAGCGGGCTGGCGTCGGCGCGGGCGGGCGGGTTGTCCCGCAGCAGGGCGTCGTGGAAGTAGAAGTTCACGACATCGAGACGGAACCCGTCGACGCCGAGGTCCAGCCAGAACTTCGCCGTGTCGAGCACCGCGTCCTGGACCTCTGGATTGTGAAAGTTCAGGTCGGGCTGCGTCTTCAGGAAATTGTGCAGATAATACTGCCGGCGATGCGGCTCCCACTCCCAGGCGGAGCCTCCGAACAGTGACAGCCAGTTGTTCGGCGGGTTGCCCGTGGGCGTCGGGTCGGCCCAGACATACCAGTCGGCCTTGGGGTTGCTGCGGTCGGCCCGGCTCTCCTGGAACCAGGCGTGCTGGTGCGAGGTATGGCTGACCACGAGGTCGATCAGCACCCGCAGGCCCCGGGCGTGCGCCTCGGCCAGCAGCCGACGGAAGGCGTCCAGATCGCCGAACAACGGGTCGACGTCACGATAGTCCGACACGTCGTAGCCGAAGTCCTCCATCGGCGACTTGAAGAAGGGCGAGATCCAGATGGCGTCGACGCCGAGGTCGGCAATCGCGTCCAGCTTGCGGGTGACGCCGTCCAGGTCCCCGACCCCGTCGCCGTTCGTGTCAAGAAACGAGCGGGGATAGATCTGGTAGATCACGGCGCCGCGCCACCACTCAGGATCGACCGGGCGGTCCGCCGCCGGGACCGTGGCGGCGTCGGTGGAAGGGTGGATCAGCGGCGTCACGGACATCAGTGTCCTCGAAAACGGCGTCGGAAAAAAGCGCCGGCCGGATCGCCGCACAGGAGGCGACGACCCGGCCGGACAGTCTACGGGACGATCAGAAGTGCAGCGAGGCGCTCAGCATGTAGGTGGCGCCGAACAGCGGCCGCCCCAGGAACACGCCGCCCGTCGTCACGCCGGAGCCCAGCACCCGCACATTGCCCTCGGTGATGGCCAGGGTGTTGGTGACGTTTGTGCCCGTCAGCTGGATGTCGACGCCGTTCTTCAGCGCGTACAGCACGCCGAGGTCCAGGGTCGCATAATCCGGCAGGACCTGGGTGTTCTGCAGGTCGGCGTAGCGCTTACCCACATAGGTGCCGGTGGCGTAGAGCTTCAGGTCGCCATAGGCCGTGGGCAGGTTGTAGGACGGCGTGAAGCGGAACTGGAACTCCGGCTGGCGCACCACCGTGTTGTTGGTGATGCCCGGGCCGCCCGCCGTGTACTGGCCGTGCTGATAGTCGCCCGAGAGGGTCAGCTGCAGACCCTCGATCGGCCGCACCGCGCCCTCGAACTCCACCCCCTCGGTCTCGGAGCTCGTCAGGTAGTTGATGATCTGGCCATTGGCCAGGATCTGCTGCGACGGCTGGCCGGTGAACTTGTTGTAGAAGGCCGTCAGGTAGACCGAGTAGACCGAGCCGATCTTCTTCACGCCGGCCTGCAGCTGGTCGACCTTGGTGATCTCCGTGACGCCGCCGCGGATATCGTCGAAGGTCGGCATCACATAGCCGTGGTTGAAGCCGACGAAGGCGTTGAAGTTGGTGTCGATCTTGTAGTCGGCGTCCAGGGCGTAGGCTACTGCGTTGTGGCTGTAGTGCGCGCCGGTGGTGGTCCCGTTCAGGTACGACGCGCCGTAGTCATAGAGCGACAGCGGGTTCGTGCCAATGAAGCCGGAGGTGATCCCCTCCTCCGTGGCGTCAATGGTCTCCTGCTCGAAGCGGACGCCGCCGTCGATCTTCAGCCGGTCGCTGATCCGCCAGTCGTCGGCGATGATACCTGCGACATTCGTTCCAGTGTAGCTGTTGTTCACCGAGTAGAACGATGGGGCATAGACACCATCGGCATTGGTGGCCAGCACGCCGTTGTTCAGCTTCACAGCAATGGGCAGAGCGTTGTTCTGTACAGTCATCAGCTGGTTGTTACCCAGATGCCAGAGATCGTGCGAGGTGTAGTTGGTGTAGTAGGCGCCAACTGTCAGGGTGTTGTTATCGCTCAGCTTGTGCGAGATCCGCGCCTCGTCCTGGAAAGCGGTCAGGCGCTTGTCCACGTACCAGACGCCAATGCCGATCACCTGCTGGTTGAGGTTCGTGACCGGAGCGCCGCCGCCGACGAAGGTCGCGGCGCCCGTGGTGGCCGGCGCGCCGCCTGCCGCCGCCAGCACCGCCGCATTTGCGTTGGCCGCGGAGACTTCGCTGTTGATGAACGACTGCAGGGTCTGCGGGTTGGCGCCGGTGAACTGGGCCACAGTCAGGGCGTCGCCCGACAGGTACGACATCTTGTTGGAAAAGTCGTAGCCGTTGACCGACTTGGTGAAGTCGAAGCCGAAGATGTGGTTGTCGACGCCGCGGCCGTTGCCCAGGTCCGCCGTCAGCAAACCGCCGTTCGGCGCAACGTCATAGGTGACCACGCGATTGGCGTTGCCGATGAAGGTGCCGGTCCGCGGATTGAAGCCTGGGAAGCCCGAGATCGAGTTGCCGCCGTTAGAGATCAGCGGGATCGGCGTAAAGAACGCGTTCTGGTCGTGCGTGGTGCGGGCGTAGACGGTCAGGCTGCCGCCTTCGATGTCGTGGGTCAGCGTGCCGGCCAGCTGATAGCCCTTGTCGGCCGGGAACTGGGTGTCGCGCACGCCGGTGTCGGTGCGGTAGAAGCCGCCGACGCTGCCGTACCAGCCCTCCGCCAGCTGGGCGCCATAGTAGCCGTCGAAGCGGTACAGGTTGCCCGAGCCGACGGTCACGCGGACGAGGCCATTCTGGTCCGTCTTGCCGGTCTTCTGGGTGTAGTTGATCGTCGCGCCGGGCTGGGCGTTGCCCCATAGGACCGACGGGCCGCCGATGGTGGCCTCGACCCGCTTCACCGTGTCGTCCAGGCGGAACTGGGTCGAGTTGTCGAGGAACGACAGGGTCGAGACCGGGAACACCGGCAGGCCGTCCAGCATCATCGTCACGAACGGCGCGTCACCGGCGGTCGGAAAGCCGCGCACTTCGATATTCGGGCCGGATACGCCGCCGGTCGTCTCGGCGAACAGTCCCGGAACCAGCTTCACCAGGTCGGCGGCGCTGGTCGGAGCGGCGTCCAGGATCGCCTGCTCACCCACCGTAGTGATGGCGTAGGGCGCGTCCTGCTTCTTCTGGCCCTGGGCGCTCGAGGCGCCGACGACCACGACTTCGGCCACCGTGTTCGGGTCCTGGGCGGCGGGCGTCTCGGCGGCGAGGACCGGCGCGGCCCCCAGCGAGGCCAGCAGCACGGCCGCCGACGCCGCCATCATGAGTTTCCGATTGAATTCCATTTGGATTGCCTCTCCCGGTTTGTTTTCAATGCGTCGCGCATGGAGGGAGACGCGGCCCGGAGGTCGGGGACGCCGGCCCGATCCCGGCCGCCGCTTCTGCCGGTCCTGCCTCGACACATGCCGGGACAGTGCGGTCGCGTGCGCCGAGTCGGCGGGTTCTGAACCGTCTTCTTCCATGGCCGGGCAATCTGACGAGCCCCAGCGGATCGAAGCTAATTTGCGCTGTTATCGATATCAATAGCGCATGTGATCGATAACATTTCTTGAAATCGGTTGTTTCTTGCTGAATGCGCCACCTGTGGCGAAATCGTCACAAAACTTCACCACTGGGGCGTTTGAATTTACGCCGTCGGGGCGCTAGTCCAGTTGGAAACCGTCCGCCGGCGTCGCGATCGGCGCTGCGGACACGACCAGGGGTCGAAGGAGCCGGGGTGACGGACCGCAACCGCATGACGATGCAGGATCTGGCGCGACTGGCGGGCGTCTCGAAGATGACTGTGTCAAGGGCGCTGCGCGACAGCTCGCTGGTCAGCGAAGACGTCCGCAAGCGGATCAAGTCCCTGGCCCGCGAGCATGGCTACCGGATCAACGTCGCCGCGCGCGACCTTCGGCTGCAACGGCGCAAGACCATCGCGGTCGTTGTGGAGATGTCCCCGACCGACGAGCGGCCGATGTCCGAGCCCTACCCCCTCGCCCTGCTGGGCGGCATCGCCCAGGAGCTGGCGGCGGCGGACTACGCCATGCTGGTCAAGGTCAGCGGCAAGATCACCGATGACGAGGTCTATGGGTCGGACGGCGTTATTCTGCTCGGCCAGGGGGCCCACGAGGACGCGGCGGAGCAGCTGGGCCGGATGGGCGTCCCGCTGGTGGTGTGGGGCTCTCCCACCCGCGCCCACCAGTACGTGGTGGTCGGCAGCGACAACCGCCACGGCGGCCAGCTCGCCGCGCAGCAGCTGCTGGGCGCGGGACGGCGCAGACTGGTGTTCCTCGGCGATACGGATCACTCCGAGCTGTCGGATCGCCTCGAGGGCTTCCGCCCGGAAGTGGACCGGGACGGCGCAGAGCTTGTGGCCGTCGAGCCGTGCGACTTCACCTCCGCCTCGGCGTTCGAGGCGACGGGACGGCTGCTCCGCCGGGGCGTCGAGTTTGACGGCGTGTTCGCGTGCAATGATCTGGCTGCAGCCGGCGCGATCAACGCGCTCAACGCAACCGGCCGGCGTGTGCCGTCCGCCGTGTCGGTGGTCGGATATGACGACGCCCCCATGGCTGCGGCCTATGTGCCAGCGATCACCACCATCCGACAGAACTGGCACAGTGGCGGCCGGCTCCTGGCCCGCAAGATCCTCCAGCTGATCCGCGGGGAAACGCCGGCCTCCGAGGCCCTGCCCACCAGCCTGATATCCCGCAGCACCTGACCGGTCGGAAAGACAGCCATCTCCGGCGAAACGGCGGCGCTGAGCAGCCGCCGGGCGCTTTGAACGGCGGCGATGGGGCGAATGCTGACTTCGCCAAAGCTTCGCGATGCCAGCGGTTACGTCACGTATCTGTAGACTAGGCTGGTCAATTCACGCTCCAGCGATCCATCTGGAATCGACTGCGGCCTTTGCCGCCATGCGGCGTTCACTGCGGCCTCGACGACGGTCGAGATCAGGAATGCAGCGGAGTTCACGTCCAGCCCCGGACGAACCTCCCTGACGTGAGCCTCCAGCAGGCCCTGGGCGACCGCTATCCCGCGCTCTGTTGTGTCGGCTTTCCAGTCTAGGACGCCGAGGTTGGGGACTTCACCCGCCAAGACGGCATTCAGCTCCGGATTGATCCTGTGAGCGGACATGACGGCAGCCAGCAGGATGGATACCGCGTCCTTCAGTCCGAGCCCCGACGTGGACGGCAGAGCTCGTTCCAGTTCGTCCTTCAGCCATTCGGAATGCCGCCGCGCGACGCCTGCGACCAGAGCCTCCCGGCTGGGGAAATACTGATACAGCGATCCGATGCTGACGCCCGCGCGTTCGGCGACACGGTTGGTGCTGGTGCGTGCGTAACCGTCCTCGACCAAAATGCGAGCCGTTGCGTCCAGGATGGTTTCCACCAAGGCCCGGGAACGTTCCTGCTGAGGAATTTTCCTTGCCTCGACAACGACTTGTATCCGACCCACGCGATCCCCCCAAAAGGCGATTTCTCAATACGAGTTATCGCTCGTATTTTATGGAGCAGGCCGGATGCGACGCAAGAGGGGTTCGCCATGAGACTTTCGAAAATACTTGGTTCGGTGCTCGGCCGCTCGTGGGTCTGCGGTGTACTGTTCGCCATCGCGATCATCCTGTTCGGGTGGATCGTCCCCGCGGGCGTCGCAGACGTGACGGCGCAGAGGACGGCGGCGCCGAAGATCCTCGACGAATACATCATGACATGGACGCCACCGGACGCGCGTCACTTCTACGAGGCGATCGGCGCGCGGGGGCGTGTCGCCTATCAGCTCTACTATCTCCATCTGGATTTCTGGTTCCCGGTCCTTTCCCTCACCCTGTTCTACATGAGCCTGCTGTCCCTCGGTTTCCGCACTGGAACACGGTGGGGATGGCTGAACATGACGCCATTGGCGATGTACGCCTGTGATGCGGCCGAGAACCTGAACCATTTCACGATGGCGCGGACCTATCCCGACCTCTCGGACTTCAGCCTCGTCGTCGGCCCCTGGTTCACCCTCGCCAAGTGGGTTCTGATCTTTGCGATTCCAGCGGTTGCCGTCGTCGGCCTCGCAGGCCAGCTCTTGGCCCGCAGTGGGAATGGACGGTCATGAGCGCCGGTCCTGCCTAAAGGGGTACGCTCACAATAAATGGCTCGCGATTCCCCTCGGGGACACCCCCAGACCGCCCGGATCTCGCCGGACGACCCCGGACGCAAGCGGAAGATCACACCGGTTTATACGTTATTTTCATTGAATTTTCCACCCGAGCCAGGACCCTCCTGGACGGATTTCTGGTGCCCAGGCCGGACTCACATTCAGATGGTAAATTATTGTTTTATATAATATTATAACGCGCTACGAGGTGGACAACACCCCTACTCATACCCCCGAAATTGTGCGCTGACCGGGTTAGAGTCCTGATCTGCAGTGATTTTCCCAAAATACCACGATCCTCGAACGACCATCAAAGCCATTTTGCTCTCGCGCCAACTCGCTTCGACGCCCGGCCACAAACGTAATCGCCGCCGTTCGCGACTCCTTCCGAAGGGCACGATGCCTGAGAGGCGGCAGCGGCTCTGCTGGCGCAATGCCGCCCTCACTAGACGGCAACGTTGGGCTCTGAGCGGTCGTTGGGAAGGTCCGGTTGTTGGAAGTGAGCTACGCGCGCCGGAACATCGGCTTTCCGGCACGAACCCAAGGCGAAGAATTGACCCGAAGCAGAAGTCGCCAGAGCCTTACGGGCACTTTCAGACAGCCTCGCTCGTCGCTGCCCTGGTGGGAAGCGTTCCCGTCGGTGTTGGCCGCAAACCCGTCAGATGGGCCTGAGTAGTATCCGGGGCTACCGCGTCTGTTCCCTGCTTTTATTCTGGTTCGGCAAGGCCCGGCCAATCGGACGCAGTATCGTCCGCTGGGAACCGAAAGGCGAGATGACCGTGATGAAACTCATTTCTGTGGCTATGGCTGCCCTCATCATGTCGATGGCAGGTTCGAGCCTCGCCCAGCCGTTCGGCCATGAGGGTCAACGCGACCAGTCTCACCGATACCACCGGCATTGGCGGCGCCCTGTTCGCCGCCACGTCTGCGTCATCCGTCATCACCGGCGCGTCTGCTACTGGCGGTAAGCCAGCCCTCCAAACCACCTCTCAGGAAATGGGCATGGACGACAAAATCAAGCGGGCAATCCTCGAGATTGTCGATCGGCATCGTGTTACGAGCCTGGCCACATTGCGGCCGGACGGTTGGCCTCAGGCCACGACCGTGGGCTATGTCAATGAAGGGCTCGACATCTATTTTCTGTGCGGTTGCGACAGCCAGAAGGCGCACAATCTGTCTCAGGACGATCGGGTTTCGCTGACGATCAACGACGACCCGTCGGACGTGATGCAGATCAAGGGCCTCTCCCTCGCCGGCCACGCCTCACTGGTGGAAGATCCAACCGAGGCCGCGCGCGTCATCGCCCTTTGGCCGCGCAAATATCCCACCGTCAAAGAGCTTCCGATGCCTATGCCGACGCCGGATCAGATCCGGGTCTTCTGCGTGACACCGAGCGTAT
>CAINOV010000262.1 GCA_903851655.1 uncultured Caulobacterales bacterium | reverse complement strand
GGGGAGCAGCCGCCCTCGAGTGGCCGCGTGCGCCTGGGTACCCGCCTGCATATCGCCTATTTCGACCAGATGCGCGCGCAGCTCTATCCCGAGGCAACCCTGATCGACACCATCAGTCCGGGTTCCGATACCGTCGAGATCAGGGGTACGCGCAAACATGTGCTGAGCTACCTCGGCGACTTCCTGTTTCCACCCGAACGCGCACGCGCCAAGGTGAAATCGCTGTCGGGCGGCGAGCGCAACCGCCTGCTGCTGGCCCGGGCGCTCACCAAACCCGCCAACCTGCTGGTGCTGGACGAACCCACCAACGACCTGGACATCGAGACCCTGGACCTCCTGGAAACCATGCTCGAGGACTATGACGGCACCCTGATCCTGGTCAGCCACGACCGGGATTTCATCGACCGCCTTGCGACCTCGACCCTTGGGCTGGACGGCCGCGGCCGGGTGGCGGAGGCGCCGGGCGGCTGGTCCGACTTCAACCACCAATATCCGGACTTCTTCGACCGGGGCTCGGCCAAGGCCCAGCTGCGGGTGGAGGCGGCGAAGGCCCCCGCGCAGGAGGCGCCGAAGCGCGCCGCTGTGAAGCTGACCTTCAAGGACCAGCGGCGGCTCGAAGAGGCGGAGAAGGAGATCGCCACCCTGCCCGGCGAGATCGCGGCCTTGGAGACCCGGCTGTCGGACCCGGGGCTCTATGCCCGCGACCCGAAGGGATTCGACGCCCTGACCGCCCAGGCCGACGCCCTGCGCGCCCGGATGGCCAGGGCGGAGGAGGACTGGCTGGCGCTTGAGGAAAAGCGCGAGGGGCTGGGCTGATCCGCCAAGGCGGCCCCGCGGCCATCGACATCCGCCCCCGTTCCGGCTAACCCGCGCGGATGAGCACGTCCATTCCGCTGGAAGCCGCCCGCCGGCGCACCTTCGCCATCATCTCCCACCCCGATGCGGGCAAGACCACCCTGACCGAGCACCTGCTGCTGGCGGGGGGCGCCATCCGCGCCGCCGGCGCCGTGCGGGCCCGGGGAGAGACCCGGCGCACCCGGTCGGACTGGATGAAGATCGAGCAGGAGCGGGGCATCTCCGTCACCGCCTCGGTGATGACCTTCGACCACGGCGGGCTGATGTACAACCTGCTGGACACGCCGGGCCACGAGGACTTTTCCGAGGACACCTACCGCACCCTGACCGCCGCCGACGCCGCGGTGATGGTGCTGGACGCGGCCAAGGGGATCGAGCCCCAGACGCTGAAGCTGTTCGAGGTCTGCCGCCTGCGGGACATCCCGATCCTGACCTTCATCAACAAGATGGACCGGGAGGCGCAGGACCCGTTCGAGCTGCTGGACGAGATCGCCACCAAGCTGGCCCTGGACCCCGCGCCCCTCTACTGGCCCGCCGGCTCCGGTTCCCGGTTCAAGGGCACGCTGGACCTGCGCACGGACCGATTCACCCCCTATGTCCGCAATGCAGAGATCGGCGAGATCGAGCAGATCGCCTTTCGCGGCAACGCCATCTCCCAGTATCTCGACCCGTCGGAGGCGGAGGAGCTGTCGGACAGCGCCGAGCTGATCCTGGGCGCCTCCAAGACCTTCGACCCCCAGGCCTTCCTCGAGGGCCACATGACGCCGGTCTTCTTCGGTTCGGCCCTGCGGCATTTCGGGGTGGAGGAGCTGCTGAGCGGCCTCGGCGCCCTGGCCCCGCCGCCGAAGCAGGTGGCCGTGCTGAAGGGCGCCGCCGAGACCCATGTGGCGCCCGGCGAATCCGAGGTCACCGGCTTTGTGTTCAAGGTCCAGGCGAACATGGACCCCAACCACCGGGACCGGATCGCCATGCTGCGCCTGTGCTCGGGCAAGTTCAGCCGGGGCATGAAGCTGAAGGTGCAGAACACCGGCCGCCAGCTGTCGGTGAACTCCCCCATCATGTTCTTCGCCGCGGACCGGGAGCTGGCGGAGGAGGCCTATGCCGGAGACGTGATCGGCATTCCGAACCATGGCGTGCTGCGGGTCGGCGACAGCCTGTCCGAGAGCGGAACCCTGCGGTTCCAGGGCCTGCCCAACTTCGCGCCGGAAATCCTGCGCCGCGTGCGGATCAAGGACCCGCTGAAGGCCAAGCACCTGAAAAAGGCGCTGGAGGGCCTGGCCGAGGAGGGCGTGACCCAGCTGTTCCGCCCGACCCTGGGCGCGGACTTCATCGTCGGCGCCGTGGGCCAGCTGCAGTTCGAGGTGATGGCCGACCGGCTGGCCAACGAATACCAGCTGGAGGTGATCTTCGAGGCCGCCCCCTTCGCCGAGGCCCGCTGGGTCACCGGATCCCGCGCGGACCTGGAGGACTTCGCCGGCAAGCACCGCAACGCCATGGCCGAGGACATCGACGCCCAGCCTGTCTTCCTGGCCAAGTCGTCGTGGGAGATAGGTTATGTCACTGAAAAGTTCCCAGGTGTGACATTCCAGCGCACCCGCGAGCGCGGCTGACCCACCAAGCCTCAGCGGCTCCAACCTTGCTGGGCACCGCCTGAACCGGAGCAGGACGTCCCGCTGCGGGACGACGGGGAGGGATCGGATGCAGTTCGAGCGGGATCTGTGGCGGCGTTTCGGGCGCAACACGCGTGGAAACGCGCTGGCGCACGCCGAACGGATCGAGTTGCTGGACACCGCCGCCCTCAAGGGCGAAACCGCCCAGGCGGGTCTGGCCGTGCATCAGGCCACCGACCGCCAACGCTCCGTCCGGCTGCTGGAATACGCCTTCATGCTCCGCGAGATCGCCCGCCGCACGGGCGATGTCGCCTGTCTGGCCAATGCCGGCCGCGCCGCCGAGCGGGCGGTGAAGCTGGCCGTGGATGATCCCACGCGGATCGCCGCCCGCCTGGAGCTGGCCCAGTGCAGCCTGCTGGGCGCCGACCTGTTCGGCGACAGCCTTGCGGCCGAAGCCGCCCATTCCCGCCTGACGACCCTCGAGGCGGAGGAGCGTCTGGGGGTGGACGACCGGATCGTCGCCATGGGGCTGAAGGCGCGGCTGCTGGCCCGCAACGCCCTGACCGACAATGACCTGAACGCCGCCGTGGAGGCCGCCGGCGCCTTTGACGAGGCCGTCGAGCTGTCCGACGAGCGCCTGCGCACCTCCGGCGACGGACGGATCCTGGCGGCCAACCTGCGCCTGCACCGGGCGGACATGCTCGTGGGCTTCGGCGTCCAGCTGAAGGAGGCCACCCTGCTGCGCCAGGCCGAGACGGACCTGGCCCAGGTCTCCGCCCAGATCGACCGGGACCGCCTGCCGATCACCTGGGCCCGGGCCGAGGCCCTGCGCGGCGCCGCCCTGGCCGCCTGCGGCGCCCTGGACGCCGACGAGGACGAGATTTCCCGCGGCGCCACGGCCCTGTCGGTGTCGATGGGTCACCTGCCCCTGGCGCACAGTGCGCTGGACACCGCCCGCACCTCCCATGCGCTCGGCGTGGTGCTGATGACCCTGGGCGAGATCTGCGACGACGACCGGCTGTTCGACGAGGCGATCACCGCCTTTGACCGGGCGCTGGAGCCGTTCGAGGCCAATCCGGAAATCGCCCAGCGGCCGGTCTGCGCCTATGACCGGGCCATCGCCATCACCCGCCGCGCCGAGCGGCACGGGGACACGGTCTCGCTGGACTATGCGGAACGGGCGTTCAAGGCCGAGCTGTCGGGGCTGGAGCCGTCCCTCGATCCGGTCGCCTGGGCGGTGGTTCAGGTGGCGCTGGCCCGGGTCTATTCCGCCCGCGCCGCGCTGACCGGTGACGAGGGCCAGCGGTCGCGGGCGACCCTCGCCTTGGCCACAGCCCTCGATGTGTTCACCGAACGGGGCCTTCGCAGCCTGGCCGAGGTGGTCATGTCGAGCCTCGAGCAGCTCAAGACCCGGGCCTGATCAGGCGGCCACGTCGCCCGTATCCCGCCGGATCCGCCAGAAGCGCAGGGTGCGCTGGGCGGTCTCAAGAGTCAGCTGGTTGTAGAGCGCGCCGTATTCCTGCGCCCGGCCCATGGCCAGATCGTCGTCCAGGATCAGCAGGGTGAAGGTCAGGAACAGGGCCCGGTCGAAGTTGGCCGCCTTGCAGACCACGGCCAGGGCGTCGACCTCCTTGCGATCGACAATGATCCGCGCGGTATTGAAGTCGATGTCCGCCAGCTGGGCCAGGGCCACGAGGAAGCGGGTCCGCTCGCCGAAGCGCAGGAAGGACACCAGCACCGACGGGTTGATCTGCTTCTTCGACACCAGGGCCGACACATAACGTTCGGCTTCGGCCAGATCCGGCGGCAGGGCCCCGTCCCGGGTGGCGATCCGCTTGCGGCTCGTCTCCAGGGCGGTGGTCAGCTCCGCCGGGCTGATCGCCGCGTTGCGCGCGGTGATGGTCTCGCGCAGGCGCGCCTCCACCACGAAATACATCTCGTTGAGCAGGTCGACGGGCAGGCTGTGCCTGTTGATCACCGCCTCGTGCAGGTCGGGATTGGCGGTGGCGCGATCCACCACGGTCTCGGCCGAACGCCGGGACAGGACCGCCGTCTCGTTCTGCAGCAGGACGCCCAGGGTGGTGTCATCGCCCCGCTCGACAATCACGTCGGAGACGGTCTCGGACAGATCGACCCGCCTGGACACCGCCCGCAGATAGTCCTGGCCGCGCTTGTTGACCACCTCCAGCAGATCGCTGTCGGTGAGCACGGGGGAGCGGCTCAGCACCGGGGCGGCCACCGCGATCTCGTCATTGGCGAGGCTGCGGACGAGGCCCACGGGCGCCTGGGCGGCGTCGGCGATGCGCTCGGACAGGGCCGCGCGGACCTCGGCCTCCATCTCGCGGGTCAGGTCCATCATCACGTCGTCGAACAGCTCCAGCTCCCGAGCGCTCTGGTGCTCCGAGGTGGCGAAGAACAGATCCGTGACTTCGCGCAGCAGTTCGCGGCGCTTCACGCTCGACGGCTCCTGGGCGAGGGAGATGAGTTGCGCCAGCTTGCTGATGTTGGACGGGGTGTCGGTCATCGATCCGCTCAGAAGTCAGAGGGTGAGGCGCCGGGCCGGGCTGGCGCGGTCGCCGGCGGGGCGGCGGGGTCGGCAGGGGCGGGACCCGTGACTGCCGTGGCCGGGGCGCCGGAGGTGAGCGGCGCCTGGGCCGGCTTGAGGTCCGGGGTCAGTCCATAGTCCCGGTGCAGGGCGTAGAACCGCACGCCGGCCGCCGGATCCACGGGGGGGGCCGGGCGCGCCGCTGCAGACGCCGCCGGACCCGGCAGGGCGTCGGAGGGCGGATGGGTTCGACTGCCGTAACGGTCCAGCGCCTGTCCCGCCGCAGAAGCGCCGGACGCAGCCAGTGTGGCCACGAGGGTCAGACCTTGAACGATGGTCGGCATTGAGATGCCCATGCGGTGCAAAGCTCGTGGCGTCCAGGTGGGAAACTTCACGGAAACCGTAAACCCCAGCGCTTAACTGCCCGCTAACGGCCCCGCCACTTTCTCAGAATTTCCACCTCCGCCGACCGGGTCACGGCGTGCAGCGCCACGGCCAGGATGGCCAGCGCGAACAGGGCGGCGAAGGTCTCCGCCATGCGCAGCTGGTGGGTGGTCTCGACGATGGTCCAGGCGAGGCCCTGGGAGCGGCCGGATCCGGCGGAGATCTCCGCCACGACGGCGCCGATCACCGACAGGCCCACGGCGACCTTCACGCCCTCCAGCACGAACGGCGTGGCCGCCGGAACCCGCAGCCGCCACAGGCGCTGGCCCGGTGTCGCGCCATAGAGGTCGAATAGTCGCTCCAGGTCCGGGTCCGCCGACTTCAGCCCGGTCAGGGCGCCGGAGAACAGGGGGAAGAAGGCCACCACCGCCGCCAGCGCCGTGGTGGCGTATTCGGGGTGGTCGAGCCCGGCCCAGCTGACCACCAGCGGGGCTATGGCCACCACCGGGGTGACCTGCAGGGTGACCGCCAGGGGCTGGACCGCCCGCTCGACCAGGGGCGACACCGCCGCCGACAGGGCCAGCGGTCCGGCGGCCAAAGCGGCCAGCAGCAGGGCCAGCAGGGCCGATGATAGGGTGACCCACGCCGCCTGGAACAGGGACCCGGCATGCTCCGCCAGGGCGGCGGCGATCGCCGACGGCGCCGGCAGCAGGTAGACGGGCAGTTGCAGGCCGCGGCACGCCAGCTCCCATCCGACCAGCAGGGCGAGGGTCAGCGCCAGCGGCGCGAGGATGGCTGTCAGACGGGTCAAGCGGTCGGCTCCATCGCCGTCTGCAAAGCCAGGGACACCTGCTCGACCGCGTCGCGGAAGACGGGCGAGGTGCGGAACCGCGGCGGCCGGGGAAAGCCGTCCGCCAGGGCGTGCTCCGCCACGATCCGGCCGGGTCCGGGCCCCATCACGATCACCCGGTCGGCCATGTAGACGGCCTCCTCGACGCTGTGGGTGATGAACAGCAGCGCCGGCCGCGCCTCGGTCCACAGGGACATGACATCGTCCGCCAGTCGCCGTCGTGTGATCTCGTCCAGGGCGGCGAAGGGCTCGTCCATCAGCAGCAGCCGCGGCGCCGTGGCCAGGGCCCGGGCGATGCTCACCCGCATGGCCATGCCCCCCGACAGCTGCGCCGGCTTCTTCAGCTCGGACCCGGCCAGCCCGACCCGGGCCAGGGCGGCGCACGCCTGGTCCGCAGCGGGCCCGGCGGCGATCCCCGCCAGCCGCAGGGGCAGGGCCACATTGTCCAGCGCCGTGGACCAGGGCGCAAGGGTCGGCGACTGGAACACCACCGCCGTCTCGCCCCGCCCCGGCGTCCGGCGGACCACGCCCTCGGTCGGCTGTTCCAGTCCGGCCAGCAGGCGCAGGGCGGTGGACTTGCCGCAGCCGGACGGCCCCACCAGGGCCACGGACGCCCCCGGCGCCAGGTCGAGGCTGAACGGGCCGAGCACAGGCCGGCCGTCATACCGGACCACCACGTCCTGCAAGGACGCGACAGTGGGACGGGAGGCGGGGGAAGACGCGGTCATCCGCCTATATTAGGGCTGTTTGGCCGCAGGAAAAGACGGCCGCCGTCGCCTCAGGCCGCCATTCGGCGCCAGACGAGGCTGTCGGCCACCACCGTGGTCAGGCCGTTCTTGATCTGCCGGCCATAGAGATCCGCCATCACGTCGATGGACAGGGACGCCACGCGGGTCAGGACGTGCTCCGGGTCGCAATGGAGGGACGGGGCCACGAACAGGGCCGCGTTCGCCTCCGGCGCCTTGGCGACGATCAGGCTGGCCAGGCGCTGAGCCATGACGGGATCGGTCCGCTGCAGCAGCGGACGCTCGGCGAAGGCCTCGGCGCCCAGCTTCAGCACGAAGTCCACGCTCAACGCACGGAACCGGACCGGATCCAGCGGGGGCTGGATCGATTCAAGGGTCAGGACCGTATCGTTCAGCAGAAACATCATAGAGGCGCGCTCCGGGGATCAGGGTGCGGACCGTAACCCGGCGCCCTTTACGGTCACGTTGAGAAAGGCGGTTAACGGTCCGCTACCGCCGCGCCTCGACGGGCTCCACCAGGAAATGCCGGCCGGCCGGGTCCTCGATATCCACCACCCAGAGGTCCGGGTCGATGCGCGCGGCCCGCTGCACATAGGCCTCGATCTCCCCTTCCTCCGTGGCGGCGATGGGGTGGATCCAGATGGAGCGCCCCTCGGAATCCAGGGCCTCGGCATAGAGGTCCATCCGCCGCTCGCGACCGTTCCAGACCCGGACCAGCACCGCGCCGGCCCGGGCGTCCCCGCGCCGGGTGACGGCGGCGAACGCCCCTTCCAGCCCGGCCCGGCGGATGAGGGCGGCGACCCAGATGTCGGTGGGAATATTCATTGCTTAACCACGTCGCCTAACCTGGCTGAAAGCCGATCGGGGTTAACACAGCGGTCATCACGCCGGACGCCGGCAGGAAGAGCAGCCCCCATGACCCCGCCGAGACCGGCGCCGATCCCGCTTCTGTCCGCCCTTGTCGCAGCCCTGGCCCTGTTCGTCCAGTGCGGTCCGGGCGCGCCGGCGGCCGCCGCGGCGACGGGCTGGACACTGGACAAGGTCTATGCGGAGCGGATGGCCATGCGCGTGGCCGACCAGCGCTGCAAGCTGTTCGCCGCCAGCGTCGCCTCCGCCCTGCTGATGGGCGAGGTCCAGGCCCGCAACGCCGTGCTGCGCTCGGGACGGGACGCGTCACAACTGGCGGATCTGGCCGGCGTCGCCGTCCAGCGGGGGTCCACCGTCCCCTGCCGCGATCCCGCCCTGGTCACCGAAGCCGCCCATATCCGCGCCGCCTTTTCCGGCTATTCCCGCATCCAGCGTCTCGACTTTCCGGGGGGCGCGGCCAGCTGGAAAGCGGACCGGACCGTGCTCTCGACCCGGGTTGACGGGGGCCGCTGGGCGCTGACCACCGCCGCTGTCCGATCCACCGCCGGTCTGCGGTTCGGCGTCGTGGTCAAGGACGGCCGGCTGGGTCTGTTCGCCGAACCGGGGGCGGAGCCCGGTCTGATGCAGCCCGCCGCCGCGCGGTTGTTGCTGCGCGACCCGCAACGGGCGTCGCGCCCCTATCTGGCGGGGGGACTGACCCCGCCGCCCCGGGCGGACAGCGCCGTCTATTTCGCCCAGGAGCGGCGCAATGCGCCGGACGGCGGACTGGGCTTCCAGTTCTCCGACCAGGCGGTGGAGGCGCTGGTCCAGCTGGACCCGCGGGAGGCGGTGCTGGTGGAGCTGGTCTATCCCTCCAGCCACGGGGACCGCGTCATCAGCGGCGTCTATGAGGTGGGGGACTTCGCCCCCGCCTATGGTTTCCTGACCCTCGCCAAGTAGGCGGCGGTCGTCAGCTGTCCCGTCCGTGGGACACCGCCGTCGCCTCGGCCATCACCGCCACGGCGATCTCGTAGGGCGACTTGCCCCCCAGATCGAGGCCGATCGGCCCGCGCAGCCGCGCCAGATCCGCCTCGGCGACGCCCCGGGACCGAAGCCGGGCGATCCGTTCCGGCAGACGTCGCCGGGCCCCCAGCACCCCCACATAGGGCGCCGGCGACGGAAGGGCCGCCGCGAGAGCCGCCTCGTCGGTCTCGGTGTCGTGGGTGGCGACGGCGACGAAGGTCCAGGGGTCGAGGCCGATCTGCGCCAGGGCGGCCGAGGCCTCCGTCCGCCAGTACCGGGCGCTGATCCCGGGCGGCGCAGCGGTCGGCCCCCGGGGACGGACGAGATGGGTCTCATAGCCCATGGCCAGCGCGAGCTGCGTCACCGCCAGGGCGGTCGGATCGCCGCCCACCACCACCATCCGCCGCTGCGGCGGAAGCGTCAGGCGGACCTGGAAGGGCGCCGTGTCCACCATGATCCGGGGCTCGACCCCAAGTCCGGCTGCGGCGTCGCACCGTCGCGTGGCCCCGTCGGTGGTCCACAGGGCCGGCTGGCGGGCGGCGCGCAGGGCGATCAGGGCCTTCGCCGCCGGATCATCGGGGGTCAGCGGCTCGACCAGCATCTCGATCCGCGCGCCGCACAGGAGGCGGATGTCCGGCCACGGGCTGCCCTCCCCATAGACCAGCCGGCGGGGGGCGCCGTCCGCCAGGGCGGCCCGGGCGTGGGCGGCCACATCGGCTTCGACGCATCCCCCCGACAGGAAGCCGCTCAGGGCCGTCTGCGACACCAGCATCTGGGCGCCCGGGGGCCGGGGCGATCCGCCATCGGCGTGGATCAGGGTCACCAGGGCGCAGGCGCGGCCGGCGGCCAGTTCCCGGTCGAGGGTCTCGCGCACATCATCGCTCAGGCCGAATATCGGCCAGTCCGGGTAGATCGGGTCATTCAGGGGGCGGGCGTCGCTATCAGGCATGGCTGCAGTCTTAGCCGATGTCCGCCTCGCAGGCGACCAGGCCGCAGGCCGCCGCAAACCGCGCCGGCGCAAGGGCGGTCACCGGATCTCCGGCGGCGCCGATGGGGCGCGGAAGGCGGGGACAGGGCCCGTCGGGGTCCAGCACCGGAAGCGAGCCCCTGGCCAGGGCGGGGATGCGCCTGAGCCGCGCCCGGTCGGCCGCCGACAGCCGGCTCGCACGGCCCGCCAGGAACCCGACCGGAACCCCCGCGGGCGTTTCGAAGCGCTGATCGAACAGGCCCTCCGCAGGGGGCGCCCCCCGGCGGCGTCCCTCTCCCGCATCCCGGGCCAGCAAGACCTCCGTCGCGTCGGCCTCGACCCGGACGCCCGCAAGCTGAGCCCGCACCGGCGCTGTCCCGGACAGGCGGGCCGCAAGGCGCTCCAGAACCCGGCGACGCGGGGACGCCAGGGCCCCGCCGACGCTGACCACCGCAGCGCCCAGGACCGGGACCAGCTGCTCCGGCGGCGTCTCGTCGGCCAGCGCGCGGGGACACGCGGCGTAGCCTTCGACGGTGAGGGTGAAGCGTGCCGCCGCCGGCGCCATGACTGTCCGGTCGAACGCCGCGGTCGGCGCGGGACGCCCGGGCGGCGGCTCCGCCTCTGCGAGAGTCCGCCGGGCGCGCGCCCGGGCGAAGCGCAGGTCGAGATTGGCCGGATCCTCGATCCAGTCGAGGCCGAGGCCGGTCAGACGCGCCCGCAGCGCCAGCCGCCCTGAGCCCAGCAGGGGACGAAACAGGAAGATCCCCCGTCCCGCCGGCCAGACCGGCGAGGGACTCCACTCCCGGGGGTCCGGCAGGGCCGGCGCGTCATGGGCGCGCATCAGGGCGGATTCCGCCAGATCGTCCGCGGTATGGCCCAGCAGGATGACCCGGGCCCCGAGGGCCCTCGCCGCCTCCGCCAGCAGGCTGTGCCGCGCCTGGCGCGCCGCCGCCGGCAGGCCCGACGCCGGCTTCACCCCGCTCCAGACCAGGGACCGCCAGTCCACGCCCAGGCGTCGCGCGGTCTCGCCGGCGCGGGTGGTCCAGGCGGCGCTGTCCGCGTTCAGTCCGTGATCGACGGTCAGCGCCACGATCCGCCGTCCCGTGGCGCGTCCATAATCACAGGCGAGGGTCAGAAGGGCCAGACTGTCGCCGCCGCCGGACAAGGCCACCGCCAACGGCCGCGAGCTTGCAGCGTCCAGGCGGGCGGAGAAGCGCGACAGGACGGCGCCGTCGAGGGGCGAGACCGTCACCGGACGCCCCGCCCTGACGGCCGCTGCCCGCCGATCAGCCCGCGCAGCCCAGCTTGTCCTTGGTCTGGGCGGCCCGGGTGCGCGCAGACGGCGTCGCGGTCTTTTCATAGCGGCGGGCGAATTCGCCCAGCGCCGCGCAGGCTTCGGGATTGCGCTGGGTGGCCGCCAGGGTGCGGGCCAGCTTGATCACGGCGTCCGGCGCCCAGGTCGTCTTCGGCCAGCCCTTCAGCGCCCGCGCATAGGCCGAGGTGGCGTCCCCGTTCAGGTCGCGGACGGAGTAGCTCTCCCCGAGCCAATAATAGGCCTCCGGCGCCTTGGGATCCGCCGGGTGGGTGGAGACGAAGGCCTGGAAGGCCTGGGAGGCGCCGCCATAGTCCCCCGACGCCAGCAGGGTGCGGGCCGTCTTGAACTCCCCCGCCGTATCAGGGCCCGGCGCCGCATCGCTGGTCTGCGCCGGCGTGACGGACGCGGACCGGCGCCCCTTGCCATCCGTGGCCGGCGGCGGCGGGGGCGGCGGCGTGTTGACGGTGGCCAGCTGGCTCTCCACCCGGGCGAGGCGGTCGGTCAGGGCCTGGATCTGGGTCGTGCGGTCGGCGCGGTCGGCTTCCAGGCCGGCGCGGAGCTGCTCCAGGTCATGGGTCGACTGTTCGCCGCCGCCCTGCAGCTTGCGCAGCGTGGCTTCCAGGTCATCGACCCGCTGGGCCAGGGCGGTGACCTCCGGGTCGGGCCCGGCTTCGCGCACCTCCACCGGGTGGCCGGTATCCCTGGCCTGGAAGACGATGGCGCGCAGCTCGCGGATCTGCTTCTCGAGGCGGTCCAGCCGGGCCGGATCATCCGCCGCGCGACCCAGCGTCGGGGCGGCCAGGCTGGCCCCGGTGATCAGCACCCCCACCGCGACCGTCGCGGCGAAGCGGGCATATCCCGACCGCGCAGGGGCGGCCTTCCATCCATCAGGGCGCATGACTTCGATCTTCCAGGGGTCCCGCGTACGGGGCGTGTTCTGCAGGTGAGCGTATTGGGCCGATGGGGCGATCAGGTCCCTCTCGGCGCGGGCGAGGGCGGCGGAACGGTCAGGCGACCGGCCCGCCGCCGCCGGACCTATTTCACGCCGCCGGTGAGGGCGGTGTGGCCGTTGCGGTTATGCGCCCAGGCGTCTTCGCCGGAGCCCAGATCCACCGGCTGTTCCTTGCCGTAGGAGATGGTGGAGATGCGGGAGGCGGCCACGCCCTGCCCCACCAGATAGGCCTTGATCGCTTCCGCGCGGCGAGCGCCGAGGGCCAGGTTGTAGTCGCGGGTGCCCCGCTCGTCGCAATTGCCTTCGATCCGCACGATCACGGACGGATAGCGGTTGAGCCAGGCCGCCTGGCTGGCCAGGACGGACTTGCCGTCGGCGCGCAGGGCGTAGGCGTCGAAGTCGAAATAGACGCGCTCGCCCACATTCACGACGAAGTCCTGGAGCGAGCCGGGAACCGGACCCGCGGGCGGCAGCGGCGCGGGGGCCGGCGGCGGGGGCGGCGGAGGCGCCGGCGCGGGGGCCGGGGCGGGCGCGGGGGCCGGCGGCGGAGGCGGCGCCTTCGTGGCGCAGGCGGCCAGGGCGGCGGTCAGGGCGACCGCGGACGCCAGCTTGGTCAGACGGGGAGAGAGGTGAAGCATGGAGGGCCTCCTAGGTTGGGCCGGGCGCGCCCGGAACGGATGACGGAACAGAGGAACAGGCGTGGAACCGGCCCCCGCGCGGCGCGGCCTGGACCCCGCCGGATATGGGTGACCATTAGACCGAATTCATCTCATTTGAGCAACGGCGACCACGCCGGATCGGTGGCCGCGCCGGGATAGGGCGAGGGGCGTTCGTTCCGGCCCGACACGTCGACGGTCCACAGCTTGGCGGCGCCGCCGCGGGTCTCGCGGCTGAACATCAGCACGCGGCCATTGGGCGCCCAGGTCGGACCCTCGTCCAGATAGGAGGTCGTCAGGATCCGTTCTCCGGACCCGTCTGGCTTCATCACTCCGATGTGGAACTGGCTGCCCTCCTGCTTGGTGAAGGCGATCAGGTCGCCCTTGGGGCTCCAGACCGGCGTGGTGTAGCGGCCGCTGCCGAAGGAGATGCGGCGCTGGTTGCTCCCGTCCGAATTCATCACATAGAGCTGCGGCGATCCGCCGCGGTCGGAGTTGAACACGATCTTCGACCCGTCCGGGGAATAGGACGGCGATGTGTCGATGGCCGGGTCATCCGTCAGCCGCGACTGGGCGCCGGAGCGCAGGTCCTGCACGAACACGTCGGTATTGCCGTTGCGGGACAGGGAATAGACCACCTTCAGCCCGTCGGGCGAGAAGCGCGGGGCGAACACCATGCCCGGCGACGACCCCAGCACTTCATGCCGCGCGGTCTCGATGTTGAACAGATAGATCCGCGCGCTGTCCGGTTTCAGGGCGGTGTAGGTGATCTGCTGGGTGTTGCTGGAGAAGCGCGGCGTCATGTAGATGGCGCCCGCGTCGCTCAGATAGCTGGGGTTGGCCCCGTCCTGATCCATGATCGCCAGACGCGAGACCCGCTTGCCCCGGGCCCCGCCCTCGGCCACGAACACGATCCGCGTGTCGAAATAGCCGTCCTCGCCGGTCAGCTGCTTGTAGACGGCGTCGGAGATCTTGTGCGCGATCCGCCGCCAGTTCTCGTTGGTGGCGATGAATTGCACGCCGATCAGCTGCTGCTCGTTGAACACGCTCCAAAGGCGCACATCCACCTGCAGCCGGCCGTCCGCATCCTGGGTCACCTGGCCGTTGACCAGGTACTGGGCGTTCACCGACTTCCAGTCGGCGAAGCGGGGGAGCACGTTGATGTCGAGGCTCTTTTCCACCATCGCCGCCGGGTCGAGGGGGCGGAAATAGCCGGACCGCTCCAGATTGCCGGAAATCACCCGGGCGATGTCGGCGCCCAGGTCCTGCGACTTGGGATCCGCGCCGCCGAAGGCCGGAATGGCGATGGGCGCGGGCTGGATATTGCCCTGGTTGATGTCGACGTCGACCCCCGCCAGGGCCGGCGCCGGCGCGGCGGCCAGCATCAGGGCGAGGGCCGCCGACAGGGCGAGGGCCAGGGATCGGAACATCGCGGAGATCGGGGTCATCGGCGGCAGGCGTCCTTGGCGATGAAGTTGAAATTGACGTCCCGCCACGCGGCGTAGCTGTCCCGGGGTAGGCCGTCATAGGGCTCGCCCTGCTTGACGGCGGTCAGGGCGCGGACGGCGGCGGGGTTGTGCGTGCTGTCATAGTCTCCGGCCAGATCGTGCGCCTCCAGCACCCGTCCCTCCGGCGAAAGCCGCATATGGACACGCACGATGACGTTCGCCACGTCCTCGACCCCGCAATTGGGGTTCCAGAGCTTGATCAGCTTGCCCGCCAGATAGGCCCGGGCGTCCGCCGACAGGCCATTGGCGGCGCCCACGGCCTTGCGCGCCACCTCCGCCGTTTCCGGACGGGCCGCGCCGCGCTGGGTCGCATTCACATGCGGATCGGACAGGCTGGCCAGGTCCAGGGAGCGGCTGGAGGACTTGCCGCTCTTGGCCAGCTGGTCGAGGTCCAGTTTCTGCGGCCGCGTCTTGGCCAATTGGTCGAGATTCAGCTTGGCCGGCTCCGGCGCGGCCTTCGCCGGCTGCGGCCGGGGCGGGGTCGGCGCCGGCGGCGCGGGGGCGGC
>CAINOV010000261.1 GCA_903851655.1 uncultured Caulobacterales bacterium | reverse complement strand
GGCGTGGCCATGCTCGACGGCAAGATGCAGGACGACGCCACCTGGAAGCAGGCGAAGGTGCTGGTGGACTGCGCCCGGCAGATCGCCGGCAAGGACCCGGCCATGGCTGAGGTCTACGGCCTCTAGGCCCATGCGCCGGGGCGGAACCGCAGCTGCTGGGCTCGCGCTGGCTCTGGCTCTGACTCTGGCCCTGACTTTGGCCCTGACTCTCGCCGTGACTCTGGCCCTGACGTCTGGCCCGGCGCGGGCCGCGGGTCCGTCGCGGCCGGAGGGGACCCGACTGGTGGTCTGGGCCTGGGAGCGGCCGGAGGACCTGCGCTTCCTGCCGCCGGACACCGAGATCGCCGTGCAGACGGCCTTTCTCGAGATCCGCGGCGCCGACCTCTATGCCCGGGGGCGGCGGTTTCCCCTGCTGGCCCGGCCCGGACAGGTGACCACCGCCGTCGCCCACATCCAGATCGACCGGCGCCGCCGCCCGGTCTGGTCGCCGGCGCTGCGCGATGAGCTGGCCGAGGCGGTGACGCGCCTCACCGCGCCGGCGCACGCGCCCCGGGTGCAGATCGACTTCGAGGTCCGGGCGTCGGAGCGGACGATGCTGCTGGAGCTGGCGGCCGCCGTGCGCCGGCGCCTGCCGCCGGGAACGGCCCTGTCCATGACCGCGCTGGCCTCCTGGTGTGACACGGAGGACTGGCTGGGCGCGGCGGACGTGGACGAGATCGTCCCCATGCTGTTCCGCATGGGCCCGGGGGGCGAGGGACTGCTGCAGGCCCTGCTCAACGGCGCCGATTTCACGCAGCCCGCCTGCCGCACGGCCCTGGGCGTGGCGGCGGACCGGCCGCCGGGGCGTGCGCCGGCGGGGCGGCGGGTGTATCTGTTCGATCCGAAGAGCTGGACAGCGGCGCGGTTCGAGACCGTGCGGGAGAGGGTCGAGGCATGGGGCGCAGAACCTTAGGGACGAGGGTCGTCAGGCTGGCGACCGGGGGGTTGGCGGCGGCGGGACTGCTGCTGGCCACCGGCGCCGGGGCGTCGGGTCCGACGGGGCCGTCCCCCTGGTATCTGGACGAATATGGCGGCGAGGCGGGCCAGATGGCCGCGGTCTATGCCGGCGCGCCGGGGATCGTCATGGCCCGGTCGCCCCGGCCGCTGCTCTATCTGGACTGGCGGCTGCTGCACGGCCAGGGGGTGGGGGCCGAGACCGGCGCGGCCCTGTCCCGGCCCTGCTGCGACGCGCCGTCGCCGCCGGACGGCGTGCTGGCCGGCGCCGCCCTGTGGCTCAGCGTGCGCAAGGCCGCCGTCCCCGGCGCGCCGGAGCTTCCGCCCTTCCTGCCCACGGCCCGGCCCGGTCCGAACTTCACCAGCCTGGAGACCTGCTTCCCCGAGGCCTTCGAGACCGCCGCCGCCACCCTGAAGGACCGGGTGGCGCGGGAGGGCGGCCCCACGGTGGCGGTCCGCGCCTGGCTGGCGACCCAGGACGGGGTGTTCGACGCCTGCGGGACGGAGGGGGCGACCCTGCCGCCGCCCCTGGCCGCCCCGCCCCCCTGGCTGAAGGCGGACCGGGCCTATCAGGAGGCGGCCTTCGCCCTCTACATGGGCCGGGACCTCGAGGCGGCGGACCGCTTCGCCGCCATCGGCCGGGATGCATCCTCCCCCTGGCGGCGGATGGGGCCCTATCTGCAGGTCCGCGCCCTGGTGCGGGAGGCGCTGAGCCGCCCCTCGCCCGCCGCCTTCGCCCGGGCCCAGGCCGCCCTGGCCGCCTTCGCCCGCCGGCCGGCGGACAGCTTTGGCCGGTCCCGGGCCGACGACCTGCGGCATGTGCTGCTGTTCCGCGCCGATCCCGCCGCCCTGCGGGCCGAGATCGACACGGCCCTGGCCGCGCACGACCCGCCGGCGAAGACGGACGTGCTGTTCCGCGACCTGTCGGACCTCTATGACACGGCGCACCAGCCGTCCGACGCCCTGGACTGGATGACCGCCCTGCGGGCGGACCACGGGGCGGACGAGACCGCCGACTCCGCCCGGCGCCGGGCCCTGGCCCATGCTGCGCAGCGCTGGGGCGACAGTCGCGACCCGGCCTGGCTGCTGGCGGCGCTGAGCCTGGCCAATGCGGGGGACCCTGAGGCCGCCCCCCTGGTCGCGGCGGGGGAGGCCCTGCCACAGACCGATCCAGCCTGGCTGACCGTGCAGCTGCACCTGGTCCGCCTGGGACTGGCCTCGGGCGGACTGGCCTCGGGCGTAACGGCGGCGGGGCCGTCGGCGGACCGCCTGCGGACCCGGCTGGACGCCCTCCTGGCCCGGCCGGACCTGCGGGCGGCCGACCGCAACCTGTTCCGCGCCCAGCGCCTGCAGCTGGCCCGGGACCTGCCCGAGCTGGCCCGCCTGGCCCTGCGCCGGCGGATCTGCGCCGACCCGCCCGCCGACGCGCCGCGCCCCGCAGGCGCCCTCCCCGCCTGCCTGCGGGAGGGCTGGTCGGTCTACACCGTGCAGTATGGCGGCGTGTTCGACGGGGAGGGTCAGACCGGAACCACCGGGCTGGGGGAAGACGCCCGGGCGGTGATCGACCGCATGCCCCTGGCCCAGCGGCTGGCGATCGCCGAGGACGCGGCCCTGCCCGAGCGCCTGCGCCTGGACATCAGCCTGACCAGCTTCGCCCGGGCGGTCGCCCTGCAGTCCGACCCGGCCATCGACCGCGCCGCCCGGCGGCTGATCGCCCTGCTGCCGCAACTGGCCGACCCCCTGCTGCGGGTGGTGGCCACGCCGCCTGGACCGGACAAGCGCTTCGCCGAGTTCTTCGTCCTGAGCCAGATCCCCGGCCTGCGGACGGACCTGGTGGACTACACCCGGCCGGAAAAGACCGTGGCGGATTTCCAGGGCTACTGGATGGACTGGCGGGTCCGCAGCCCCGGCGCCGCGCCCGGCCCGTCTGCGCCCGGCCCGTCTGCACCCGCCGCGCCGCCGCCGCTGGCCGCCTACCAGCAGGCGGGCCAGGTGGAGGACGGGGCGCCCGACACGGCCACCGACCTGGTCTGCCTGGGGGAATGCGGCCGGGGCGCCTCGCCGCTGCGCCTGCCCGACCCCGTGGCCGCGGTCCAGGCCCAGGCCTTGAAGGAGCGGGCCGGGTTCGACCAGCCGCCGCAGACCTTCTATAACAGCGGACAGACCAACCCGCCCCGCCCCGCGCCGCCGGGAACCGTGTCGCCGTGGGAGGAGATGCTGGCCTGGGTCACCGCCCACCGGCAGGACCCCCGGGCGCCGGAGGCCCTGTACTGGCTGGTGCATGTGGGCCATTTCGGCGGCAGCCACGACCATTCCGGCCGCCGGGCCTTCCGCCTGCTGCACGGGCGCTATCCGGACTCGGACTGGGCGAAACGGGCGAAGTTCTACTACGACTAGGGACGCAGGCTCCGACGCCGACGCCGC